>JAQYWL010000211.1 GCA_030145035.1 Desulfobacteria bacterium
GCCAGTTATTTTTTCAACCTCTTTTCGTCTGAAAGTTCTCATGAATAAACCATTATCATGTCTTCTGTTTTCTTGTCAAGTTTTTTTTGTATCTAATGCGATTTTATGTTATAAAATGTTTTCTAACCGACTTTTTTTGTCCCGTTGCTGTGAAAATCCCGCATTCCGATTGTAACCTTTTTTGTAACCATCACGTTCAAAAGAGACCTAACGAAAGCTAACAAAATCAAAAGTTGAAAAATCGCCTAAACCCTTGCCAGATAAAGAAAGCCCCTGAAAAATAAGGGGCTCCTTCAATCCTGACAAATTGCCCTAAAAGTGATTCCTAATCCTTGCGCCGCGTGTTCGATTCACGCCGGGGGCACCAGAGACTTTAAGGGGTTAACTCGTGATGGGTTAGCCCCTTTTTATGCTGTGCAAGGATTTCTGTAAGGAAATTCCTATACAATGGCTCCTTTGCTCTTTGTAGAAGAGATAACAAGAGCCAAGTCACACCCCTTATGTACGACAGATCCGCTGGCATTAAGAAAGGGCCCATATGTTCGCGGAGTCGTGTTTACCTTCTATGATCCCCCCTATGGCCGTGGCGCACTCCATTTCCTGTTCTTTGCCGCCAGGGCAGGTGATCGAGACGCATCTTCCCTCGATGTCAACGCTGTCTATTGTGCATCCAAACCGGGAAGTAACGATCGAGACAACTTGGAGGAAATTCAAGTCTTCTTGTACCATCTTTCTTTCCTCATTCTTTCGGTTAATAGGCTTTGGGCATCCTTCATTTTCGCCATAAAGTAGTTTACACCTATTGACCAGTGTTCAGGTTTCAGGTCTTGCTTTTTCAGTTCCTGACACCTGACACCTGACACCTGACACCAAAAAGTACGAACAAAAGAATTTATCTCTTGGCGCCCGCATTCTTGAAAAGTGTAAACCGAGGAATGAAGGATGCCAGGCTTTGAATACTGTTTCTCTTATGTTGCGTCCACTGCATCAAGTGTGCCAAGGCGCGATGTTTCTGGGGGAATGACGAAAAAACAGTAAATTCTATGTATTGAAGATGGAAAGCTTTGTTGGCAGGATATTTTGAAACAGATGGCAACCCGGGTGTTTATGACGCCTTTACAAATCAAAACTCAAGAGTTATATTCCATCATAAGCGAGGGAAAAAGTAAGGGCCTCAAGGAAGCCTTTTAGCTTTCCGCCGTAGGCGGATAGAAATTTGAGACGGTTACCCTTCGTGCTAAGGAGTTATCCATGGAATACATCAAGATACGCTTTGGAAAAAATCTCGGACACATGCACAGCAGGCTTCAGAGAACCATAGACGACATGTTGCGGCAGGTCAACCCTATGCTGGCGCTGGCCGAGCAGACCTGGCGTCCTCAGATGGACATGTATGAAACGCCCGAAGAGATCATTATTGTCGGAGAGATTTCTGGCGTGGATAAGGAAGACCTGGAAGTGGAACTTGACCCAAAGGCTGTGAAAATAACGGGTTTGAGGCGGGAAACCGCCCGTGTTCCAGGCATGAAATACCATCTGGCCGAGATCGCCTACGGTAAGTTTGAAAGGATTTTCCTCCTGCCGGTGCCAATAAACCCCGAGGAAGTCAAGGCCTCTTATACCAACGGTCTTGTGAAGATCACCATGGCAAAGCATCTGCCCAAGCAGGCCCGTCAGATTCCTATTGAGGTTGAATAAGGGGAATCCGCCTTCGGCGAAATGGAATAGTTGCAGAAATTACGAGACGTACAATCAGGAGATATAGATATGGTAGCAGAAGACGATAACCATGCTCTGCCAACAGGAAATGAAACCCCCAAGGTTCCAGAGGTATTGCCGATCTTGCCTGTCATAGATCTGACACTTTTTCCCAGAATGGTCCTGCCTTTGGTGGTCCACGGGGAGGAATCCCGGAAATTGGTCGATGAGGCCATGGGCAAAGACCGGCGCATCGGGGTCCTCGTTTCCAAGAAGAAAGATCTGAAGGTTTCCCCCAAACCTGATGACCTTTATAGCGTGGGCACCGTAGCCTTGATCCTGAAGATGTCCAAACCTGATGAGAAAGGGACCCAACTCCTTGTTCAAGGCATCAGCCGGTTTCGAATTGAGGAATACCTTTTAGACAAGCCGTATCTTCGTGCCCGGATTGAGTCCATCCCTGAGCAAACCACCAAGGACATCGAAATAGAAGCCATGACGAGCAATCTGGGGGGCCTCTTCCAAAGGGTCTTAAAGCTCTCTCCTTACCTTCCAGGGGAGTTAGGCGCTTTGGCCAGATCGCTCGATGATGGCGGAATGCTTGCAGACCTTATTGCATCGAGCCTGAACATAAGCAAGGAGGAAAAGCAAACGATCCTTGATAGTCAAGACGTGAAGGAACGCCTGAAAGAGGTTACCAGATTGATCAACCGAGAGCTTCAAGTCCTTGAGCTGGGACAGAAGATCCAGTCTCAGGTCAAGCAGGACATGGATAAAGCCCAGCGGGAGTTCTACTTGCGGCAACAGCTTAAAGCCATCAAGGAGGAGCTGGGTGAAAAGGACGAACGAAAAGTAGAAGTCGATGAGTACCGGGCCAAGATCGCGGAGAAGAACCTTCCCGAGGAGGCCAAGAAAGAGGCCGAGCGGGAACTGGAACGCCTGGAGCGGATGCATCCCTCTTCATCGGAATACACCGTCGCCTCCACCTACCTTGACTGGCTGACCGTCCTTCCCTGGAATGAAGCGACGGAGGACGTCTTAGACATACAGAGTGCCCAGAAGGTCCTGGATGAAGACCATTACGATCTGGAGAAAGTCAAGAAGCGTATCATAGAGTACCTCGCTGTTCGCAAGCTCAAACCCGACTCCAAAGGTCCGATACTCTGCTTTGTAGGCCCGCCCGGTACGGGTAAGACCTCCCTGGGCCGTTCCATTGCCAGGGCACTCGGCAGAAAGTTTATCCGCATATCGCTGGGCGGTGTGCGGGACGAAGCCGAAATACGGGGCCATCGCCGGACCTACGTGGGTGCCCTGCCTGGACGAATCATCCAGGGGATCAGGCGAGCCGAAAGCAACAACCCCGTCTTCATGCTGGACGAGATCGACAAGGTGGGAAGTGATTTTCGAGGTGATCCTTCTTCAGCTCTCCTTGAGGTGCTTGATCCCGAGCAAAACTTCACCTTTTCCGATCATTACCTCGATGTCCCTTTCGACCTTTCCAAGGTGATGTTTATTACTACCGCGAATATCCTGGACACTATTCCACCGGCCCTTCGAGACCGTATGGAGGAGTTGGACCTACCGGGTTATACGGAAGACGAAAAGGTGAAGATCGCTCAACGCTATCTCGTTCCCCGACAACTGGAGGCACATGGCCTCACACCGGAAGTGCTTACCATTACTGCAGACGCCATCAGACGCATCATATCCGGCTATACCAGGGAGGCCGGTTTACGGAACCTTGAACGAGAGATAGCCGCCATATGTCGGGGTGTGGCTTGCGTAGTAGCGGACGGACGCAAAGGACCCACACGCGTCAAGGCAAGGAGTCTCCACAAATTCTTGGGCCCTGTCCGGTTTCGTTCTGAGGCGGGCGAGCGCATATCAGTCCCCGGTGTGGCAGCGGGCATGGCCTGGACCCAGGCAGGTGGAGACCTCATCTTTGTGGAAGCCACCAAGATGAAGGGGAGACACGCCTTGACCCTAACTGGCCAACTCGGGGACGTCATGAAGGAATCTGCCACGGCCGCCCTCAGCTTCATCCGTTCCCACGCCAAAGAGTTTAACATACCTGAAAACTTTTACGAGAACCAGGAGATCCATGTCCATGTGCCGGCTGGAGCGATACCGAAAGATGGTCCGTCTGCCGGTGTCACCATGCTGACCGCTCTGGCCTCCCTCCTGACTGATAAGACTGTGGCCAGTGACATGGCCATGAGTGGTGAGATTACCTTGAGGGGCCAGGTCCTTCCAGTGGGTGGAATCAAGGAGAAGGTCCTTGGCGCTCACCGGGCCGGAATCAATAGAATCGTTCTGCCTAAGTGGAACGAGAAGGACCTTGAAGATGTCCCCAAGAAGGTCCGTAAAGCCATTCAGTTCCATTTTGTGGAGACCATGGACGAGGTATTGAAGGTTGCTCTGCCCAAGAGTTAGCCGAGGCTTCGGTTTTAGGCGCCCACATAAATCCCCCTGCCAGATCTCTTGATTTTGCCCTGTTCAATCTTCAATCTTCAATTATCAATGTTAACCCTGAACCTCTAAACCCGTGAACGTTTACGTTTTTTAGTAGGTGTGATTCCGGATGAAATATTCTATCTGAGATATCTGGTTGGGCGCCAGATCCCCAAATTGCACTCCACTTCGCCTCATTTGTATGCAACTGAAAGGGACCTCGTTAGCTGCTTCGCAATCCGAAATGGTTTTAAACGGTATTTTGTTCAAATAGAAACTATGATCGCCCAATAATATTTCTAATTCAAATGATCCGTTTGACCGCTCTTCGCCAGCAATATAACGAAACGCAAGCCCATGCCTGCTCATATCTATGATTTGCCCCACTTTGGTAGAATGGGGCCAATGAGCCCTGAACACAACAAATGTACTGTCCCGGACCTGGAAGCGCTTATGTTTCCTTCGCTCCACTACCTCTTTTCTCTTGGTAATGACACACAGATTCCGTTTGATAATACTGTGATCTGCACTGGGGCAAATTGTTTGTGATTTTTCCTTTCTCAGATCATCTATCAGATACGCTTTGTTCATATGGGTCCTCCTGAAATGTGGATGAACTTAACAATGTAAATGACCGTGGAAATATGCAAGAATCCTGCCAACTTGCCCGCATTTGCAAATATATCCCTATGTTATGGGCTATCTCAAGGTAAAATGTTATTATTACAAAGAGTTAAGTTGCACTTAGATCTAAACGGGAAGGGTTCCCATCCTCTTTCTGTACAATTTCCGAGACGTTTAATTACTCCTACGCACCATTACGGCATGATTCCTGCTTGTTACGAGAGACGAGAGAGTGTGGCAATGTACCGACGTACAGGGAAAATGCACGATGGAGTGAGGCTGTTATGAAACCGAAGCCAAATCCCGTTCACAAATCAGGTAACAGGAACCTCTATTGCCCTTACTACGAAAGGTGTCTGGATCATGCGGTCGAATCTCGCTGGCGTTACTGGAATTGTTGTGAGTGCCTCTACAAATCGAAACAAGAACCAATTACCGGAATCCAGACAGTAAGCGATCCAAACGTTTACTACGAATTGCCAGCAAAGATATACGCAGAAGCCTGGTAAAGATTCAGTTGAAGGCCTCAAGAATTCAGGAACGCACCCGCCAAATCAGGTATGCAGACGGCTATCTCCCGCCCCACCTCAGCTTGGCCTTCAGCACGTCATAGTAGCTCAGGCCGGGTGTCCTGATCATATGAATCGTGTGGCGGGCCTTTTGGATAACAACGGAATCCTGGTATGTAATGTGGAGGCCTACCTGGCCGTCGAACGTCAAAAAGACGTTCGAATCCCGCTCATCTATTCTGATCTTGATGGTCGCGGTGTCAGGCAGGATCAGGGAACGATTGGTCAGGGTAAAAGGACAGATTGGGGTGAGTATGATCGTCTCGAGCGAGGGATAGATGATCGGCCCACCTGCTGAAAGTGAATACGCGGTGGAACCTGTAGGCGTTGCTACAATCAGTCCATCCGCCTTGAAGGTGGTTAGGTGGTCATCATTAATATAGGTATGTATGTGGGCTATTCGCGCTAATGCCTCCTTGTTGACCACCACATCGTTTAGAACGGTCTGATAGGCAATTCTCTCGCCATTTCGCAAAACCCGTGCTGATAATAAGATCCTTTCCTCAGTGGTACACGCATCGTTGATGACATCTTCCATGATTGGGAAGAGTTGGTCGGCCGAGGTCTCGGTCAGGAAACCAAACCCTCCCAGATTCACCCCCAGAACCGGGATCCCGGTATCCTGTATCCATCGAACGGCGCTCAGGAAGGTCCCATCGCCGCCCAATACGACAATGCAGGAAAGATCCAGGGGGGCCCTTGGAATATTTTCGACCAGACACTCTTTCGAGGTAATGGGTGCGGGAATATTCTGCCTGGTGAGAACCTCAATCCCCTTTGCCTTCAGCCAGGCCTCCAGCACCTTGCCCCTGTCAATGGCCTCCTCTTGGTCCTTGACGACAATCCCAATCTTTTTCATGGGGCCCCCAACCCTATCATGAGTTGCAAATCTATCTATTTTTTGAGATTCATACCAGGGTTTTGAAGGCCTGTCAAATCGAGCGAAAGGCCCAACCCGGACAAGCTGGAAAATACAAAATACGAATATCGAAATTCGAAACAATGACCAAATCTCTAAAGCTCAAATGACCCAAACATAAGAAATCGTATTCCACAAAAAATCGTGCTGTTTTGAACATTTGGAAATTCGAGTTTTGAATTTGTTTCGGATTTCGACATTCGATATTCGGATTTGTTTTCTGCCAGTAAAAACACGAATTATAGAACCAAGGAACTAAGGTCCCTACCGCTTCACTTTTCTAGCATCGGCAGCAAGTTAGTTCGCTTCGCTCACAATTGGAATAATGGAATGTTGGAATAATGGAATATTGGGTTTAAAAGGTGTTTTGTTCTTATTCCTATCTTTCACATCATTCCACTGTTCCATCATTCCCCGCCTGCCAACGCCTGGCACAGGATACGGTTTCAATGCCAGCGTGCATGGCAATGGCGGGCAGGCATTATTCCCTGATCGAGTTTGCAATAGGGCCAATAAACATCTATGATGTCAATACGTTGTAGAATTTCCGAGACGTATTATTGTTGATAGTCCTTCCAGGGTCTGGCAGCAACAATCATAGCAAAAAAGAGTGTAAATATTACCCAGTCTATTCCGATGAGAACTATTGCGAGCCACGGGTACCCCTCGTAAGGACTGGTTACTTCTTTAACCAAGCCATTTACAAGTATTACTGCCAAGGTCACAGGAATTACTATTTTCACCGCATAATCCCACCATGAAAGCAACTGCAACTGGCAAACACTGTTAGTGTGTTCTCTTAAAACGTAAGCCTTGTAAATCCAGCCAATGAGAATACATTCCAGGATTCCTCCCAAAACCAAGCTATATTGAGTGAGAAAATGATCTACGATATCTAGCCAGAAAAGGCCTCCCTGAGTCGCAAATATGGTACTTCCGAATAATCCTGCAACAGCGAGCACAGAGACAACCCTCTTGCGCGAGTAATGGAATTTATCAATGGTAGCTGAAGTAAAGGCTTCCAGAATAGAAACAGAAGAAGATAATCCCGCAATTACCAAACAACCAAAAAAAAGTACTCCGAACAGTTGAGAGAAAGCAGGAAGCATCCCTATTGCCTGGGGAAAAACAACAAACGCAAGACCGATTGATTTACTCACCACTTTATCGATCGGAAGGGAGAGCTTATGGGCCATGTACCCCAGTACAGAGAATACCCCGACGCCTGCTATTAATGAAAAAGAGCAGTTGGCAATACTAATCGTTACAGAGTCTTTTGCTATTTGACTCTTCTTAGGCAGATAAGAAGCATAGGTAATCAAGATACCAAAAGCAATGCTCAAGGTAAAAAATATTTGTGAAACAGCATCTATCCACACCCCTATATCTTTCAATTTTTCGAAGTCAGGCTTCAGGTACACACTAATCCCCTCGGATGAACCGGGCAGATTGATACTCCATCCCGCGAGAATAAGAATGAGTAAGAACAAGAGCGGCATGAAGAGCTTATTCGCTTTCTCCAGCCCCTTTTCCACGCCTCTAAATACGATGAACCAGTTCAAGAACCATATCACAGCCAGAGAAAAGAGGATCGGCAATCGTATGTTTCCAACTTCAAAAGGTCCCTCGCTAATCATCAAGAAGTCGTTGAAAAAAAAAGTGTTAGGATCTGCCCCCCAATTCAGACCAAACGACAAGAGGAAGTAATAAAAACACCAGGCAATAACTACACTGTAATAAAGTCCTATTCCGAACATCACGAATAAGACCTGCCACCAGCCCAACCACTCCCAGCGAGTGCTAACTCTAGCATAACTGGCCGGGGCAGAACCTCTCATCTTATGTCCGAGACTGATCTCCAGGATCATAAAGGGGATGCCGACGATGACAAGAGCCAGAAAATAAGGGATAAGAAAGGCTCCTCCGCCGTTTTTGTAGCAAAGGTACGGGAACCTCCAGATATTGCCCAAACCGATTGCAGAACCGATAGCAGCAAGCAGGAACCCGATGCGCGTGTTCCATTGAGGACGGGCACCAACAGTAATTCCCTTTTTCATGACCTACAGCCCTTGAGAATAACGAAGTTTTCTCCTATGCCCAGAATACCATCCTGACCAGTAAACATTGATGGTCTCGTAAAAAGTCATCAAATCGACGGCAAAGTAAAAAGTTCATATGCAAGGCGTGCAAATCTTGAGGAATGAGGCGTACTTATTGTACGTCGCAATGATTTACCCTGTTAAATCGGCTCCGCCGTCTCGCGTAGCGAGAATTTAACAGGGCGGGGATGAAGCACAACGCCGCAGATGGACTTTTTACGAAGCCGTCAACATTGGAAATCCGTACGACAATTACCAAAGGTCTACCCAAAAGCCAAGTATAAGTTTTCACCGTTGCTTTTCAGGCATGATCGTCGTCGAGGGAACCGATTCCTCTCTGCTAAACAATACCCAGGGTTAGAGGTTAGATCGGCTTATCTGGGCGAGGATTAGCTATGCGAAGCCTCCTACAGGGCTGGTTCCCACGCCAAAAGCGTCAATCTTGGCCCCCTCTTCAAAACGCCATTTTCGGAGGTAAAATCATCACTGCCCCAAAATTGCCCTTCTAACCTACGTTTCGCATGCTTTCAATAAAGACTCTCCAAAAGGAGACAGCTTGAAAATAGAATTTGATCGTTGAACTGAGGAAGAAAGGGGACATCCTTTACTTTTGCAGTTTTGAGCTTTAAAGATCGATAGGTTTTGTCCTTAAGAATTCTACGCTCAATTGCTCGGGCTGTGATGTGACGTAAGAACCCGGGTGCCCGCCTGCCATCGCCTCCTTGTCATCGCCCTGAAATCGCACGCAGCCATGGCAATGGCGGGCAGGCCTGAGCTCGCGATGGCGGGCAGGCCTCTATCCTCGACTTTCTTGCCGTCATGAACAGGCTCTAAAAGGATTACTTGGAAACTGGAAAACTAAGGGGCGTTGCCAAACTTCCTCCCTGCCCGCGTCCTAAACCCGATTTGTCAAGAGGAAAGATTTGACCCCAATTCCAATTGAGTCCTTTTGCCCCATGTACGGTCATCAGGTCTACCGGAGCACTTGCTGCATCCGGAGACTCAGGGGCATAGAGGGTCTCGAGGGTCGAATCGAGACGCAAAAGGGTTTCCTCAGGGATCCCCGTTTCAATTGATTCCAGTACCTCAAGGAACAAACGGCAATTGGCGACACCCTCGCCACCGAACCTGGCGGCCACCCTTGCGGGACCGTCAAGAGCCATCCATACATCTCGAACCACTTCGACCAGGGGGTCCCTCCCCACCCGCCGGCGGCCCAGATCCAGTGCGGCCTGTATTCGCTCTATCTCCGGATATTGTTCGGCGGCAAGCTTTAGCTTCCGGGACCAGGCAACAGGGGGCATACGGGCGATCTTGAGCAATAAATGGGCATCTACCCAGGCCCAGGGGGACCGCACAAGGGACGCCCAGGCAAGATCATCGTGGGGCCGGCACAGGGCAGTCGTTATCTGGTAGAGATGCACGACCTCGGGTTGTTCCGCCACCTTGAGCCCTTCCTTCACTCGCACAGCCAGGCCGATCTTCCGCAGGGCCTTCAGGTAAAAGGGCAAGCGATTTCGAGTGAAGAGAAGTATCCCGATGCTTGCCCCGGGCGATCCTTCAATTAGGATGTAATTGACAGTTTGGGCCAACCATTGGGCCTCTGCCTCTGCCGGGGAAGAAACGGGGTCGTCTTTAAAGAAGATATTCAGGGACACAGGAGGCGCTTGCGGGTTGTCCTGGAGCCGGTGGTGTGCCGTTGACGGCTGGAACGGGACTTCATCAAAGGCGGCCTTAGGGTTCGCCATGGCGGTGCGGCTAAAGAACTGGTTTGTCCACGTGACAAGGGGGGCTTGTGAGCGAAAATTGGCTTCAAGCCGTATGTTGGTCACCGGCAGAAGTCCCTGGCCTGAAACGGGTATACCTTTTTTTGCCTCCAGGAAGAGTCGCACCTCGGCCTTTCGGAAGGCATACACCGACTGCTTGGGGTCTCCCACCAGAAATATCGTGCGACCGTCACCATGGGCCCATCCGGCACACAGGCGCTGGATGAAGGTCCACTGGCTGCGACTGGTGTCCTGAAATTCATCTACAAGTATATGCTGAATACGATGGTCCAGAAAAAGCTGAATGTCGCTCACAGCATCTTCGCCCACGGTTTTCAGAGCAGCCTGTTCCAGTCCCACAAAGTCAAGGACATGCTGCCGCCGACATCTTCTTTCGTATGCAGTGATTGCCCGGGCAACGAGTATGATCAGATCCGCCAGGGCATCAATATCGGTGAGGGAATCATCCGGCCCGGGGAGGTCTTTCAGGTCGCAAAGCAAACGGCTTGGTTCTTCGGGAAGGCTTTTTGCCTGTCGCCCCCACGGTCCCTTGGCAAATCCCTTGTAAAAGCCGCCCATAGCAGGGCCGGTCCGTTGTCGGGGCTTCCCATCCTTGGTGGTTAAGGCCTCGGCTATTTCCTTCCAGGCGGAAAGCTCCGTCCATGCCGTTTTAGGGAGATCTTCAGGGAGCAGATCAGCATTCGGGGCGCCGTTTTCCTTGAGGTGACGCCAAAAAGCATTCCAATCTTGACCCAGAGATGTAGCCATGAAGGCATCAGAAGCCTCCCCTAAAAAACCCCTTATTACACCGCCCATACGTCGGGTGAGAGCCGCCTCAAAGTCGCTCAGGTTGGGATAAACCCTGAGGGCCTTAACCAGATCGGAAAAGAGGTCTCTCTTTCTTACCAGGTCTTTTATCTCATCTACAAGGGCGGGGAGGCGGTTGTTCAGACGCAGAAGGCGGCTTTCAAACGCCCTGCGCTCGGGGGCTCCTTCAGGCATGGAGACAACATCACGGATCATCTCCCGGATCGATTCATCCAGAACAAGACCCTGTTCCTCTTCCTCAAGCACCACACTCTCCGGCGGGACTTCGGCCTCCAGAGGCGCCCGCTTTACCAAGGTGTAGCAAAAACCATGAAAGGTCATCACCTGGAGTCCTTCCGGGGAAAGCAAAAGGAAGCGATGCGCTTCATGGTGTTTGAGGGCCTCTTTTGCGCTTTCCAATAGAGCAGCCTCAAGGCCGCTAACAGGCTCCAGCCCGGAGTAGGCCTTTTGTAAAAGCCCTACTATGCGGGCTTTCATCTCGCCGGCAGCCTTGTTCGTGAAGGTGAGGGCCAGGATCTCATGGGGATGCCTGACACAGCTCAAAAGCTTTATGAACCGGGCCACAAGAAGCATGGTCTTGCCGGAACCCGCCGGGGCCTCCACATGATGGCTCCGGGTAATATCAAGGGCAAGCTCTCTGGCCTCGTTGTCCGGGGGCAGGTTCATATAATCCTCCACGCTGAACTTAGCTCCGCTTCGCTACGCAATTGGAATAGTGGAATAATGGAATGGTGGGGCAACCTGGCAATGGTTGCCTGTCGAGAGGGAATGCGCCATAGGCGTACAAGCCCTCCTGAGTAAGGTTAGTCA
>JAQYWL010000448.1 GCA_030145035.1 Desulfobacteria bacterium
AGACGCACTGTCTCCTTCAACGCCGCTGTACGATTGCTCGAAGACCAGGCTTGCTGAAAGGGAGAGCGGCTGATCAATGGCGTAACGGGCTCCCAGAAAACCAGCCAGGATGAGCACCCCCTTGGAGTGGATTGGCCCGCCCATCTCAACTTCGCGCTCGATGTCCACAACCTCGCCCTTGCCTAAACGCACGCGGGCCGTAATGCGGCTGGGACGACCAAAGGCGTACTCACCGAGTTGAATCACAGAAAGCCCGTTAACCTGTCCGACCGTTTCACCTTCGGTATCGATCAGTATGGTTCCTCGCTCAATTTCCTCGTGGATCCGCTCACGCATTCTATCTGAACGATAGATCCAGGCATCGATGGCACGCTGTACATCAGCAGATGTAACCGCCCCGTTGCCGCTTTGGCCGGCCCAGTAGTCAGCTTCTCTTAGTAAATCTGTCAGACTCTGCATATGCACAGAGAGCCTTTCCCCGTCACCTACCGTCCTCGCACTGTGTTCAATAACCCGCGCCACACCTCCCCGGTCAAAGGGCCGCAACCGCTCCTGATGAGCAATAGCGCCGATCAGCTGTCCGTAGCTGACTTCATTTTCTGGCGTGCGGTGCATCTGCACGTCAAAGTCGGCTGCCACCTTGAACAGCTCTGCAAACTCAGGATCGTGGTACCGGAGCAAATAGTAGACCAAGGGAGGACCGAGAAGGGTCACCTTCACGTTAAGCGGAATAGGCTGCGGCTCAAGAGAAACCGTGCTGATCAGCCCGTACGCCTCGCCCAGCGTCTCGACCTTGACTTTCCGTGACCTCAATGCCCGCTTAAGTGCCTCCCACGCAAAGGGTTGCATCAATACCTTCAGTGCATCAAGAATCAGATGCCCACCGTTAGCCCTGTGGAGGGCTCCCGCCCTTATCATATTGAAATCGGTCAGCAATGTTCCCATATGTGCTACATGTTCTATCCGGCCGACCAGGTTCTGATAGGTGGGATTGTCTTCGTAGATCACCGGCGCCCCTTTTGATTCGCTATGGTCAACGACGACGTTCACACCATAACGGCGCAGCGCTGGAGATTCCATCTGCTGATCGGAAGCACTGGGAGAACTGAGCACCTTTTGCCCCTGTTCTCGGTCCAGGGTCAGTAGGGCTTGCACATTCTCAACAATATCCTTTTCCATAGCCTTGAGATGATCCACAACTTCGGGCTTATCCTCGTATTCCTTTCGAAGTTCCGCCAGGAGATGGCCAACCGCAAAACTGGTTACTTCTTGGTTAAGATTCCTCAGCTTTTGTCCCGTTTCGCGCTCCCACGAGGGTGTCTTCTGAAAGACCTTTTGGGCTTCCTGCTGCAGCTCTTCAACGTCGTGTTCAAACCGTTTCCGCTCTTCTTCGGGCAACTTTTGAAACTCGTCCGGGGAAATGACATTATCTTCACGGGTGGGGGCAAATACGAGTCCTGTTGGTGTCCTGAGTATGGTTAGGTTTCGCTCTCGAGCCTTATTGTCCAGCTCCTCAAAGGCATTCTGTTGCCTGTCTTGCAACTGTTGGCCTATGGCCTGGCGACGGTTCTGGTATTCTTCATTTTCAAAGGTCGTCTTGAGCGCGTTTCGCGCTTCTTCTACCAATTTTTCTACATCCCGAGAGAATTCCTTCCCCTTGCCTGCAGGAAGGCTTAAGATACGAGGGTTTCGCGGTTCGGCAAAATTGTTCACATAGCAATAATCGGAAGGAACCTTGTCGGATGCGGCTCGCTTTTCAAGGAATTGACTCACAAGATAATGTTTTCCTGTCCCGGAATGGCCGAGGGCAAAGACATTGTACCCTTCTCGCTCAATGTCGATGCCAAACTTGAGAGCTTCAACTGCGCGCGGCTGACCTATGAATTGTGCAAAATCCTCGAGCTGTGCTGTGGTCTCAAAAGAGAACTGTGCCGAATCACATTTGTGATAAAGCTTTTCTGGTTCAAGCTCTTTGTATTCCATGACTTCCCTTCCTCTCTTTGTTGTTAAACGAACACCTATAACTACACTGAGGCCTTCATGACACTTTCCTGCCACGCTCACAGGAATAGCCTGCTATCTGTTTAAGACACATGAAGCCATAAAGCAATCAGGTATAAACTGTATTTTGGCTGGAAGAAGGGTGTATTTTTGGTTTGGTTTTGCATGTAAAGGGCCCGCGGTGCACGGCCTGGCTGCATCCCCTGGTGGTCTGGCCAGAAGGACCACTCTTTGTATGGAGAAACCTTTGTTGGGGTAGACATTCTTAACCCTTTGCCTTGCACGCCTTATCCGTATCGTTCCATGATCTTTTTGAGCATCTGCCGGTCCACATCCCGCCCCACCAAAGGCCCTTGACTTAAGACGGGAAAGCGCGCTTCAAAGGGTAGCCGGTCGTTCCGGTAGATGATCCCGACCGGGATCTTATCTCCCCACTCAAAAGCCACCTTCGTAGCTGCCTCCCAGTCTGTGGGATCGTATGCCGGAGACAAAGAGCACCTCATGGGGTTTCAGTTGGCTGGCTGCCAACGCCTGTTTGACCGCCTTTAAGATAGAAAAGTTTCCGCATCCCGGGCACCATGCCGTCTCGTATTGTCCATAATCGTCAATAGTGACCATTTCATTCCTCTCTTTCAGCTTTCCTCACCGGTTCAATTCCCGGTATCAATTTAGCCTTTTGAAAAAGCTATCCCTGCGAGCATGTATGCGATAATATTTTCAAACAACTAAAATGTTATGAATTCCCTTAACCCGCAAAAGCGGACCAGCCTTAAAACTTCTCCTAACGATTTTGGCCAAATTCCATTTGCTCTTGACTCCTGAGAAAGGGGAACTTAGTTCGCTTCGCTCACAATTGGCCCGCCCTGGCGCGACAGAAGTTGGACAATGCCTCCGAAAGAAAAACCCGGTCTGGGCCAGGGAAT
>JAQYWL010000415.1 GCA_030145035.1 Desulfobacteria bacterium
CGCCGAGTGCCTGGGGCAGCGTGGCGGTGTGGTGAGAAGGCTTGACATAGGCAGGTACAGCCTGGAAGCCAGTGATAAGAGGTTCGTCATCTTCCACACATTCGATTAGTCCGTTTCCAAATCCCTCAATTCCGGCCCGTCCGGGTCTCAACTCCCCACACCTTCCCCTGGATATTGAGTTCCTCTAATCTCTTCCTCGCAGCTACCACAGAACCTTCCGGGACAACAACCCAGAATACCGCATCGTTCTCCTCGGACCATTTTGAGAAAAGGGTCCATTGATCTTTAGTGTGCTCATCGTCAATTGAGTCGGAGGTCTCTACTTCAAAAACCTTAAAGTTCTCCTTATGACCGGTTATGTCTGGAAAGTGACCCTTGCCGCTCTTTTTCCATGTTATTTCTTTTGGTTTCTCAAACTCCGGTAAATCCGCTCTTACGTCAAGGTAATTTTTCTCGATGAGAACGTTGGCAACATTCTTCACCATATTGTCATGACCTAATTGAGATTTCCGCTTTGCCATTTCCCTCCTCCATCCTGAATTTGTTGGGGTTCTATTTCCCTGTCTATTTGATATACAGAAACACCTAACATCTCGTAATATAGTTTAGCTTTTACACAACTTCAAGAAATATTTATGTTATTGATGAAAACCGATGAATATGGTATTATCCTTTAAAAAGGCTTAGGTACTTCAAACAAGGAATGGCTTTATGATAGACATCAAGGAAATGACAGTACTGATAACAGATGACATGCCGAACATGGTTGCCACGATCCATAGCGTCATGAAAGTGCTGAATTACGGGAAAAGATTCATGACTGCCAACAACGGAGAGGAAGCCTGGCAGATATTGAAGAAAGAACCCATAGACCTGGCAATACTGGACTACAACATGCCCATTATGACCGGTGCGGAACTATTGACCCGCATACGGGAAGACAGGGATCTGAAAGATCTTCCGGTGGTCATGGTTACGGCCTATGCGCACAGGGAATTTGTGGCAGAGGCCGCCGAATCAGAGATAGATGCCTATATATTGAAGCCTGTTACCGTCAAGGTATTGGGTGACAAGGTTTTAGGTGTAATTAAGAACGCCAACAAGCCTCCTCCGATGGTTTATCATCTCCAAAAAGCAAGAAGGTTTGAGGAGGATGGAGATATAGACGCTGCCATCGGTGAAGCGAGGCTGGCCATGGAGGCCAATCCTAAATCATCAAGGCCTTTGCGTGAATTGGGTTATTATTATTTTAAAAAAGACGATCTGAAAGAGGCTGAAAAGTGGCTATTGAAGGCCGCTCAGATGAATTCTTTAGACGTCTTTGCTTTTCACTATCTGGGAGAGCTATATCTGAAACGCGATGAAATAGAAGAGGCGTCCAAATACTTTGACAAGGCCATGACCATCAGTCCTCGCCACCTGACCCGGGGGATTAATTTCGGAAAAATCCTGGTTCAAAGGCAGAATATCGAAAAGGCCGTCAAGGTTTTTGACAAAGCAATCTCATTGTCGGGAAACGCCCTTGAGTTACGAGAAGAAATAGCCGATTTCTGTATTGAGCAAGGAGCAAAGGAATACAGCGCCAAGCTTCTGGAGTCTATCATAAGGGCGGATCCGACACGAAAGGACCTATTGTTTAAACTGGGGGTGGCGTTAGAAGAGATCGGCAAGCACTCTAAAGCTTTAACCTATTTAACCAGAGCGGAAAAAGAGGACAGGGACAATCCTGACATCAAGGTGCATCTCGCCAGGGTTTATTTGACAATGGGCAGGCCGATTCGAGCTGAAAAAGCGTTGAAGGAGATATTGAAGGCCGACCCGAAGAATAAAAAAGCGATGGAGCTTTTGAAAGAGTGTATTTAACTAGTTTCCATCCAGAAATGGCCCTTTTTCGCAATCTCGGCGTCAATCTGCGGGATCGCTTGTGCGGCGTACCAATGTACGTCTCCGCGCAATCCCTTGATTTCCTTGACCTTGCGAAAAATTGCTCATTTCTGAATAGGGAACTGACGCCAGTGCCCAGTGTTGTGAGATTCATTTCCGGATGGGCACTAACTTAGGAGAGGATCGATGACAAGGGACAAGAGATTTCTTGAGGCTTTGGTCGCTATCAGCAACATTTCCAACCACAGGAAGCTTGAGTTTGGGCAAAAACTTGAGCGTATTCTTCTTGAGGTTGTAAATTGCATGCAGGCCACACGTGGGTCGATCATGCTTGTCAAAGGCCGCAGGGCTCTCGAAGTTGTGGCCTCAACGAGTCCAGAATTGATAGGTGTCAAACAACGCCTTGATGAGAAATCGCCTTCTTCCTGGGTTGTGAAAAACAAAGCCTCTTTGTATGTGGACAAGACGACCGAGAGTGACATTTTACAGAATCACTCCGATCACTATGAGAAGGAAGCCTTTCTTGTCGTGCCCATAATCACCAACAACAGGGTGATCGGCGTACTGAACATAACCGAGAAGATTGGTGCAGACATCTTTGAGCAAGATGAGCAAAAAATGCTTTTAAGTATTGCCGGTCAGCTTATCGGCGCCCTTGAAAACCAGCGTCTGACCGAATCTTTAAGAAAAAGCAAGCGAACCCTTGGGAAAAAAAACCTTCAACTGATGAAGCTGGAAAAGCTCAAAACAGACCTCTTCAATATGCTGATCCATGATCTAAAAGGGCCGATTTCCGAGCTGGTCGCTAACCTTGACATTCTTTCCTATACTGTATCCGATGAAAATCGCCAATATGTCGAAACGGCCCAGACAGGGTCCGACACATTGTACACGATGGTATGTAATCTTTTAGATGTTGCTCGACTTGAGGAAGGCAAGCTTGAACTGATCTACGAAAAGATAGACCCGCAAGACCTCGTGAAGGAGGCCCGGGCCCGGCTGTTCGGATTGTGCAAGCAAAAAGAACTGAGTTTTGGAGAGAATTTTTCGCCCTCTGAAACCGACGGTTTTTTTTGGGCAGATCGGGGTGTTTTGCTCCGAGTGCTGCAAAATTTCCTGAGCAATGCCATCTACTATTCACCGCCTGGAGAAACAATTGAGGCAGGCTTCCGCTACTTGAAATCTCGGGAAATTGAATTTTTTGTCAAGGACTCCGGTCCTGGTGTCCCTGCCGAATCCCGGGAATCGATTTTTGACAAATTCGCGCAGATTGAAAAGAAAAAAGATGGCCGAATCTACACCACTGGTCTGGGATTGACCTTTTGCAAGATGGCTGTAGAAGCCCATAGAGGAAAAATCGGTGTCAAAAGCGAGACCCGGAAGGGGAGTCGCTTTTGGTTTGTCGTGCCCTTAGAAACAAAGTAGGAGAGTGCCCTCCACTACTAATCCTATTTTAAGGGCAATTAACAAATAGGTAATCCACTCATAACCACTTATCATTCGCTTAATAGGGATAGACTTTTGTTAATTTTGAGAATCTATAAAAAGATATATATATTCCTCAACGGGATAAAGATTTAGGTCCATATAAGAATTAATCTAAGTACGAATTTATTAAGCGAACGATGAGTAACCAATGAACTATATACAGAAAATAGTGACCCAAGAGGTAGATCGAGTAACCATAAAGAAAGTTCTGGATGAAAGTCTAAATGAAGATGATTTCTATTGCCGGAGAAGTCGTCATCTGCTGAGCAGCACGGGCCTTGAGATAGATGCGGTTCTGATGTTGCTTGCCCACCACAAATCGAGTGTCAGGTATGGCTATGATCTCTCCTCAGATAGCCTCTCCCATATATTAGGGCTTGCCAAAATAAAAAAGAAAGGGGCTCCGCTCAAAAGGCTTATTGAATCGCCATTTTTCCTTGTAAAGGCCAGTTGGTTATACGAACATGCCCCATATTTTTTCTTCTATGACGAGAGTGATTCAAAAGAACGTGATTCTTTAATCATAGAATTTGCCAAACAATATGAGTCCGGTTTCCTAAAAAACAGGATAGCCATTGACACGTGGAGAAAAATAAAAAATCCAAGGCGTGTCAGGGTTACAACCTTTTGGGAAAGTAAGATCTTTGATCCCCTCCTGTTAATAGAAAGAGTAAAGGATGACAATATTGAAGGCCTTGAACTCAATATCGATTTTCACCCATTCAATTACACCAAACTGCTTCCGGAAGAACTGACCAATGAAAAACGAGAACAGATAAAAGAGGCATGCCTGAGGAGTGGTATCAAAATTGATATCCACTCACCAATTGTTGGCCCTTATACGCCCTCGCCGGACCCAACCAAGGGAAAGCAGCGATTTTATGATCCCACACAATGCCTTGAAATCCAGTATGAAACTATTGAGCTGGCAAAAGATATTGGAGCAGGATCTGTGGTTGTCCACCTGATCGATACCTCTAACCTGAAAAAATTGGCGAACTTGATTGAGAAGGCGTGGGGAAGCAATGTAAGGGTAACCGTTGAGAATTACTACGAGACCAAAGAGCGACAAACCTCTGACATCTTTATCGCCTGTGTACATGAAATCTTCAATTCCCTGCCCCGGGAAGTGAGAGAGAAAAATTTTGGGATAACCCTGGATGTGGGTCACCTGAATATAGAGGGGGAAGATCCCCTCGTGGGTTCCGAGAGAATCGGAAATTGGTGTCTGGACAATGGCGTATATTTTCGAGTTCATGCAACCGACAATTACGGAGACTTGCTCTTTAACCCACCCGCTCACAGCCCTGACGTGCATGGTAACGTCTCGGGCCGAGGAATAAATAATGCAATAATCATCAAGCTCTTACGGAGCATGGGACATCAATTTGATGTTGTTGCCGAACAGATCCAGCCACTTACACCAGAGGATATTGCCACTATACACTGGGCACAGTCCTGCACCCTTGATAAATCCTATGAGTCCTTTGTCAGAAGGGGGAAAAAGAGACTATCTGCCACAGAATTAGGAGCGTTCACAGAACGTGAAATTATCAAAGAAAAGGCTTACCAGTTTTTGGCGGGAATGGAAGACGTCCCTGCTCTTAGAGAATACCTTGTGTACAGAAGAATCCAGGATAAAAAACACTTATCCGTTGATGAGGCCAAAAGGATATCTCAAGATTTTATTAAGATGCCTCAAAAACTCAAGACTGATTTAATAACATACATTGATGATCTGTTGTTACCGATTCAGAACGAAAACGGCGCAATACAGAAGAGTGAGCTTGATCTAATATGCCAAAATATTAGCGGAGCCCTATTCGGGACCATCAACAATGAGCATCTGAATCGGATTTTCTCTCAAAACAGAATCTACCAGAAAGGGGATACCATCTGTGAACAAAACAGGCCTGGTCAAGAGATGTATTTTATAAAGAAAGGTGAAGTCACCGTCTACATTGACGAATCTTCTGTGGCATCATTGGGGCCCGGGGAAATATTCGGCGAGATAAGCCTCTTTTATAATGTAAATAGATCGGCTACCGTCAAAGCCGCCAAAGAAAGAACTAACGTTGGGGTGTTAACCCGTAAAGGCATGGAAAACCTGTTTAGAAGCGGCCAGCCTTATGCTCATGATTTGATGTACAGACTCTACAATATCCTGCCACAAAGGTTAAGAAATCTGAATGATAAGTATAAGACTGCGATCCGTGCCCTTCATCTCATTTTCGATGGTGATGAGAAGGAGATGCCAAGCCTTGATCATATACAAATAGAGACCAAACAGAAAAAAACGTATTTTTCCCCTACGCTGACTCAAAATGAGGCAAGAAGAATCTATCAGGAAGTAAAGGTTTTTGATGCAGGGCAGCTCGTTTTTTCGGAAGGAGATAAGGGGAACGGAGCCTATTTTATTATGGAAGGAAAAGTAAAAGTGGTTGCTTTATCCCCGAATTTCAAGGAGATCCCTCTTGGAGAATTGGGTGAGGGCGAGGTCTTTGGTGAAATGGGCCTGATTGATGAGAAGCCGAGATCCGCAAATGTTATGACTCTTACCCCCTGCAAGATCGCTTTTGTTGGTAAGAACGCGTTTAATGAGTTCATACAGACCAGGTCTGAACTGGCTTTCCGTTTGATGGGTTTTGTCTGCTTATCTCTTTTCAGGCGCATCCTTCGATTAGATAGGCTCTATTCGGATATCAAAAAGAGATAGGCGCTTTTGGATAGAGCTTTACCTGCCATTGGGTCCAGAGTCAACTCTTCCAAATGCAATTCTTCTATGGGTACGCCGGTGAGGTGATTAACAATTTTGAGGATGTGTTTTTTTAGGGTCTTGAGGTCTTTCTGCTCAATCGACTGGGCCACATCGGCACTGCTTTCGGAGTTTGACAGTTCATGCTTTATCGTGGGCAATTTTTCCATCAAATAGGCTTTTCCTTTGTTGTCCTTAAAGGGGATGGAAAGCTTGAATCTCACATAATGCCGATCAGCAATGGAAGATGAAACCACGTATACTATACTTCCCGCGTAACTGTCGCCTGAGCCCACTCCGTCTGATAGAATTTTTGTCAAAAAAAGGTGAGCAACCGCTGACGCTATCAACAGGGCCACCAGAAAAGCAAAAATGAATGTTTTTTCCTTAGAAACGAAAACAAGGATGCGCCTAAGGATCGATTCTTTTCTGGGTGACACCTCGCCTTTGTCCCGCTTCTTTTCGAAGCGAGGGGTTTTAGCGGGTCCCACGGTCATGGAGGACACATCGAGCTTGTCAAGCTCCAGGGGCTCTTCGGTTTTATCTTTGTCTTTTTCGTCTTCGTCTTTCATGGGCTTTTCAAGGTCTTGGTTAGTGTTTCTGGTTTACATTCTATACACGAAATGATAATTTTTCCAGTATTATTTTAGACTAGTGCCCATCCGGAAATGAATCTGACAACACTGGGCACTGGCGTCAGTTTCCAATTCAGAAATGAGTAATTTTTCGCAAGGTCAAGGAAATCAAGGGGTTGCGCGGAGACGTACGTCGGTACGTCGCACAAGCGATCCCGCAGATTGACGCCGAGATTGCGAACAATGGCCATTTCTGGATGGAAACTAGACTAATGCTGAATATATACCCTTAAGACAAAGACTCAACCCGGATGCCGGAAAACGCACGACACAACAAGCCTGATCCAGCCTCTGTTAAGGAGAAGATACTGCTGAACAGGAAGTATTTTATCACATATAACATTGCGCGACTACGGGAGCTCATACGATATCTTCCTGAAGAGAAGCTGGACCTGTTTCATACCATTCCCCTCCTGGTGCACATGAATTCTCCGGACCTGCCCGGATATCTAGATCATCCTTTGACCCCGCATGGCGTATATCGGTTTTTTGACTCCGGTTTCTGGAAGTTCGCCAAAAAGCGTCTTCGGATTAAAGGAAAAGACGTGCATACTTATGTGTTGAAAAGGTCCTATGTTCGGGGTCTTTACCTCATGGGAAGCTCCGGCACCCTGGGCCAGACAGAGTATTCCGACTTTGACTATTGGGTGGTTATAGACAAGGGTTCGATCAGCGAGGTGCAGAGGGCACTCCTTCGACAAAAGCTTGACAGTATCCGAGACTGGAGCAAGGAGACTTACGGTCACGATCTCAGCTTTTTTGTCGTGGATGTGGAACAGATACGAGAAAACGATTTTTCCGGGATTCATGAAGAAGGTTCAGGAACCGCTCAAAAAAGCCTTTTGAAAGAAGAATTCTACCGGACCTTTATTCTGATAGTCGGACAAATTCCATTCTGGGCTGTTCTCCCTCCTGGTTTGAATGATGCAGAGCACAGAGCCTGGATAGAAACTGCC
>JAQYWL010000217.1 GCA_030145035.1 Desulfobacteria bacterium
CCCTTGTAAAGTAGACTATAACCTTTGAACCTTGAACCCTGAACCTGGAACCTGGAACCGATCACTTTAGGTTCTATAGGCTTAGACAGAAATGCTAAGTGAGTCGGGGCTTTGCCCTTTACTTTGGTGCTCGTTCCTGATAAAAAATCACCCTAAATCATCAAGAAACAGGGCAAGTTGTCCAATGTCAAGGGCGGCCCCCAATTACCACATTTGTCAAGAGTGTAGACGCGACCCCCTGCTGTTTTCTCCTGGCACGCCAATGGAGATCATCGAGAGCTTTGGCGGAAAAGAGCAGTACCTGCACGCCATCAAAGAGCTGGAAGAGCATCTGTATCGTGCCGCATAAAAAAACCACCCACATATTGCAATGTTTAATTAACCTATCAGGTTAATTAAACTTGACATCCGCAAAATACATGGATATACTCTTCAAAAGAAAAAAGATAGGGAACTTTGCAACAAAGATGCTCTACTTCGCAAGAAATATCGAGGGAATCCAAGAAGATACAAGCTTATCCGTGCACGCCTTGACGAATTGGCGGACGCGGAAAATCTTGAAATCATGCGATCCATCCCTCAGTCCCACTGTCACGAACTGAAGGGAAGCCGGAAAGGCCAGCTTGCCGTGAACCTGGATCAAGGGCGCCGGATGACCTTTGAACCGGCAAACGAGCCGGTTCCCCGGAAGGCTGACGGCGGACTCGACTGGTTCCAAATAACAGCGATTCGAATACTCCAGTTGGCGGAGGATTACCATGACTGATCGACTAAAAAACGAATATCGGCCCGACCTCGTAACACCTCCCGGTGAGACCTTGCAGGAGGTAATTGAAACCATGGGCATGACCAAGGCCGAACTGGCGGACCGCATCGGGAAGACCCCAAAAACAGTTGGAGAAATTATCAAGCATGGTGCTCCCATTACCCCGAGTACGGCCATGGAGCTTGAAAAGGTGTTAGGCATTCCTTCGAGCTTCTGGAACAATCGCGAGCGGCGCTATCGGGAAAGTCTTGCCCGGCAGGAGGAAAGAAAACGGCTGGAGAAGCGGGTCGGCTGGTTGAAATCCTTTCCTGTTAGCCAAATGGTCAAGTCAGGTTGGATAAAGGCGCATAAGGACAAAGTCGAGCAATTGAAAGAGCTGCTGCGCTATTTCGGTGTTGCGTCTCCCGAGCAATGGAAGAAAATCTGGCTTTCTCCGGAAACGGCCTATCGCAAGTCCAAAGCGTTTGCCGCCAAGCCGGAGGCCGGTTCGGTCTGGCTGCGCAAAGGGGAGCTTCAAGCCCAGCAAATCAAGACCAAACCTTTTGACAAAGAGGCATTTCGATCCTTGCTCCAGCATATCCGCGCATTAACACAAACAGCGCCGGAAGAATTTCAAAAGCGAGTGGTAAATTCGTGCGCCGAAGTCGGTCTTGCAGTGGTCTTTATACCGCCCATCAAAGGGGCCCCGGTCTATGGCGCAACGCGCTGGCTTACGCCTGAAAAGGCCCTCATCCAGTTAAGTTTGCGGGGCAAATTTGAGGACCTGCTCTGGTTCACGTTTTTCCACGAGGCAGCACACATCCTTTTGCACGGCAAAAAGGAAATCTTTATTGAGGGAGAAGACAGTCATGATGAGCGGGAGCAAAGGGCAGATCGCTTCGCCAGAGATCTTTTGATTCCACCGGCCGCCTTTCGTCAATTTGTTAAATCCGAACAATATCGCAATCCAGCCGCTGTTAGGGCATTTGCCGCCCAATTGGGTATCTCTGCCGCCATTGTTGTAGGCCGCCTTCAACATGAAGGGCTGTTGCCCTTTTCTTCCCGTATGAACAATCTGAGGAGGCGGTTCGACTTTGTCGATACAAACAATTGAAAGCCAACGGGGTCTGACCCTGACCGCTGTACAAACAGGCCGGGTCTGGACCACATGGAACAAGTCGTCGATTCAGAGCTTCAACCAGATGAGAAACTGGCTCGACAGGTCAAGCTGTATTTATGCCACCGCTATAGCGGTAAGAAACTAAGGAAAATTGCAGAGCGATTTGGTGTGAACGAATCAGGGGTAACTCAAGTCGAAGAATCCGGATAAAGCAAAATAATGATAAGAAGTTTGGAAAGCTTATTACGAACACATTGAAAAGACTCGTTTTGTCAAATGTGTAGGTTTGACCCCCATGTTTTCCTTCGAATACCGCCACGACCGAGATGGCCCTGCCGCTTTTGGGATCTCTGGCCGAAGCGAGATCAATGTCAGCCCGCTGCTTCTAATGGTCCCCGCCACCCTCTCGGCTTCTTGCGCCTTCATGCTGCCGGTGGCCACCCCGCCCAATGCCATAGTCTTTGGTAGCGGAGAAGTGAGTATGTCGGACATGATGAGGGTTGGGATTATAATGAACCTTGTCGGCGTGGTGTTAATAACTTCCTCTATCTATCTGCTCGGCCTTGTGGTCTTCAAGATCAACGCACCTATGTAGGAAAATAGGTTACTTCGTTCGAGTCGGGCCGGACGTGCTCCCAAGATTCACTTCGTCCTATTCAAAAGAACGCTGCCTTGTTAAATGCGAAGCCTATTTAACCGGGGTGGTCCTGCGAGCTCTGCTCGCCCTGCTTGCCCCGTTAAACCGGGAATTGTTTAACCGGGGTGGAATGCTTGCCCTGTTGAATCCGAAGGCCATTCAACCGGGGCACTTGTTTTCTCTATTACACCGGAGTGAGAGGTATTCGCCTGTGTCTGTCTGCATATTTTTGCGACAAAGAAAAACCAAATGTGTAATTTCTACACACTATTTCCCGCCTGTTTTTCCTAGATTGTAACATTTTGTTACAATCGGTCTTCAAAACCATCCTGCCATGGACATAACCAGGCGGTTACAGCCGCAAATCATTGACATTTCAAAATGATAAGGATATAGAAACAAAAACTCCTTGCAGGCTTTTCCGCTCCTCCTGTGCGCGGGATATTTGTTCATGCTCAAGATTCTGCTCAAGCTCCATTCCTCTATAAACTCACAAACTCACAAGGCGCACATCAATATTGATGTTGACTAATTATGGAATTCAGTGTAGAGTTTTATGAAACCAGTTCGGGGAGATGCCCGGTGCGAGAGTTTCTGGACGAACTTAAGGGATCTAATCCAGAAGACTTTGCCGCCGTCATGGCGGGTCTCGCGAAATTGCGAAACAGGCACTATCACAGGCCGCCTCTGTCAAAGCCTATTGGAGATGATCTTTTAGAGCTGCGCCATGTGGGGAAACTCAATACAAGGGTGCTATACTTTTTTGTGAAAGGACGGAGGATCATTACTGTACATGGAATCCGAAGTAAAGCCACAAAGATTGCTGCGCGAGATCGCAAAGTTGCTTTGGATAGAAAACGTGATTGGCTGGCGAGGAATCCGATATGAAACGACTGACCAATTTTGATACATACCTTGAAGACCAGTTGAAAGATAAGGATTTCGCGGCGCGCTTCAAAAAGGCTGGCGAGGCTTGGGATGTGGCCCTGCAACTAGCTGCTTTACGCAAAGAGTCCGGATTATCTCAGAAAGAACTGGCCCGACGCGTGGGAACATCCCAACAGCAAATCAGCCGCCTTGAATCACCATCTTATGAAGGCCATTCCTTGAGTATGCTACGCAGAATCGCAGAGGTTCTTGGGGCAACTCTTCATGTGGAAATTCAACGCAAAAAGCATCCGAAACAAGTCCGCCTCCAGCAGATTGCTGAACACAAGGCCAAATACGGGGGGAAAGATTGAATTTTACATTGGACAGGACTTACCGGATAGACAGGATAAGAAAAGAAAATCCTGACGATCCTGTTAATCTTTACCCCGTAGAATGAGAAGCTATTCTACGGGGGCTGTCAAAATATTCATAATAGAAAAATGACTGACATAGTAGGCAAACTCTGGGGATTCTGTCACACCCTGCGGCATGACGGAATCGACTACGGCGATTACATCGAGCAATTGACCTACCTCCTGTTTCTCAAGATGATCGAGGAGAAGTTGGAGACGCTTTTAGAGTAATGATTTTGGCCCTGAAAATGGTCGTTTAAGAACTCAAAAGAC
>JAQYWL010000387.1 GCA_030145035.1 Desulfobacteria bacterium
CCCCCTCGTGTTGCTTGGGTGGCGCGCGTTGTGAGTTTGCCTGTATCGACACGCAGCACATATGCCATACCTTCACCAATGAATACCAGGATGAGCTGCACCGCCCTGCGTTCCCTTACAAGTTCAAGTTCAAGTTTGACGGCTGCCCCAACTGTTGCGTGGCCTCTCTTGCACGCTCGGACCTGGCCTTTATCGGGACCTGGCAAGATGACATCCGCATCGACCAAGCGGCTGTGAAGGCCTACGCGGGCGGAGAGATCAAGCCGAACGGCGGGGCCCATGCGGGTCGTGACTGGGGAGCTTTTGACATCCAGAAAGAGGTGGTCGATATTTGCCCCACCGAGTGCATGAACTGGGATGGCAGCAAGCTTTCCATCGACACAAAGAACTGCACGCGGTGCATGCACTGCATAAACACCATGCCGAGGGCCCTGAGGGTAGGGCAAGACACGGGTGTTTCCATCCTGTGCGGCGCCAAGGCCCCGATCCTTGATGGTGCCCAGATGGGCTCGCTTCTTGTGCCCTTTATCAAGTGTGAAGAACCATACGATGAGATCAAGGAAATCATCGAGGGCCTCTGGGATTGGTGGATGGAAGAGGGCAAGAACCGTGAGCGCATTGGTGAGCTGATGAAGCGACAGGGCTTCCAGAGGGCGCTGGAAGCAACCGGCTTGAAGGCCGTGCCGCAGCATATCAAGGAGCCTCGGTCCAATCCTTATGTCTTCTGGAAAGAGGAAGAGGTTCCAGGTGGATGGAAACGCGACATTAACGAATTCAGAAAATATCATCAGAGATAGGAGGTGAAGCGGAATGGCATTTATATCTTCAGGATACAATCCTGACAAACCAATGGAGAATAGAATCACCGATATTGGACCAAGGCATTACGAGGAGTTCTTTCCTCCGGTGATTAAAAACAACTGCGGCAAGTGGCTGTATCATGAGATCCTTGAGCCGGGCGTACTGGTTCATGTGGCTGAGAGCGGAGATGAGGTTTATACGGTCCGGGTGGGCGCTGCGCGCCTCTTGAGTGTGTCTCACATCCGCGAGGCATGCGAGATCGCTGACAAGCATTGCGACGGCTATCTCCGGTTCACCACCCGAAACAACATCGAGTTCATGGTGGACAGCAAGGACAAGGTTGAACCCTTAAAACAAGATCTCCTGAGCCGCAAACAGGCCGGTGGAGGCTACAGGTTCCCCGTCGGCGGAACCGGTGCAGGAATAACCAACATCGTACACACCCAAGGCTGGGTCCATTGCCACACACCGGCAACCGATGCTTCTGGTCCGGTAAAGGCGGCCATGGACGTGCTCTTTGATGAGTTTACCGACATGAAGCTTCCGGCCAAACTCAGGGTGGCGCTCGCATGTTGTCTGAACATGTGCGGCGCGGTCCACTGCTCGGATATTGCCATCCTGGGTTATCACCGCAAACCGCCTCTGGTAGACCATGAATATCTTGACAAGATGTGCGAGATACCCCTTGCCATTGCGGCCTGTCCCACGGCAGCCATCAAGCCGTCCAAGATGGAAATCGGCGGGAAGAAGGTAAACACCGTGGCCGTGAAGGATGAGCGGTGCATGTTCTGCGGTAACTGTTACACCATGTGCCCGTCCATGCCTCTTGCTGACACAGAGGGTGACTGTATTGTTCTCATGGTCGGCGGCAAGATATCAAACCGTACCAGTATGCCCAAGTTCTCCAAGATTGTCGTGCCCTACCTTCCGAATAATCCACCCAGGTGGCCGGAAGTGACCAGCACGATCAGGAGAATCGTTGACGTGTATTCACTGGAAGCAAGAAAGTATGAGCGCCTTGGTGAGTGGGCGGAAAGGATCAGCTGGGAATCATTCTTTGAGAAATGTGAACTTGAATTTACCCATCATATTATCGATGATTTCCGTGACCCGGCCTATTACACCTGGCGTCAGAGCACGCAGTTTAAGTTTACCTAAACCGAAAAGAGGTAACACCACACCACCCTCCACCCTGCCCGCTCTCGCTCAGGCGAGGCAGGCGGGCCTAACCCTCTCCCCCGTGGGGGAGAGGGCAGGGGTGAGGGGGTGAAAATCCAAGACATTTAGCATAGGCGAAAAGAGGAAGAAATGGACGAAGAAGCAGCAAAAACCCTGATAGTTGAAACATTAAAGAAAAAGACGGGCAAGTCGAAGTTCTATTTGAAGGACTTCTACAAGATGTTGCCTGATGAGAAGGCCAGAGCGGTAAAGAACCTGGTTAACAAGATGGTCGGGGAAGGGACCCTTGAGTACTGGTCCAGCGGAAGTACCACCCTGATCGGTCTCAAGGGTGTCGGCAAGCAGGCCGCGGCAGATGGAGAAGCGGATTAGCCTCGTTATTTACGTTATATTTAAAGCTTTCCCCCTCACCCCAACCCTCTCCCCCAGCCTCCGCCAGCCTCCGGCTCGTAGAGGCTACCTTGGAGAGGGGAGAGGGTAAGGTGAGGGGGAAAGCTTTACACATGGCTCTTCCCCGAATTCTGATTGCTCCTTTCCTTTTCACACCGCACGCTGGCCGCAGACCTCGCCGTTATTGAGGGAAACCGAGGCCTCTATGACGGTATCGACCTTGAAGGGAGCACCAGCACCTCGGAGCTTGCCAAGCTCCTGAAAGCACCTGTAGTCCTCATCGTAGATTGTACTAAGAGCACCCGGACTGTGGCCGCCATGGTCTTGGGGTGCGTGGAATTTGACCGTGAGGTCAACATCTGCGGTGTCATCCTGAACCGGGTAGCAGGCGCCCGCCACGAGTCGATCCTCCGAATGACTGTCGAACACTACTGTGCCCTTCCTGTGCTGGGGGCTCTACCCAAAATCAAAGCAGAGGCCTTTCCGGAAAGACATATGGGGCTTGTGCCCACGCCCGAGCATGACTTGGCGGACGAGTTGATCGAAAAAGCGGCTGAGATGGCTCAGCAATACCTCGATCTTGACAGGCTCCTTGCCATTGCCAGAGAAGCACCTCAGCTAACGGCCAACAAAATCCCCCCTACCCCCCTTTAAAAAAGGGGGGCGAGGGGGGATTTAGGGTAGGGGGATTTATAAGGACCCACCGCCTCGAATCGGAGTCATCAAGGGCGTTTGGGACGCAGTTGAGCCAGTTCACGGTAAAGATCAAGATAATATTGATTTTCTTGAGGTCGGTCCACAATCTGCGGGGGACCGAACACACTGCCGTCTACGTTGAAGTAGTGTTTGCCGAGGGTGGCTACTTCAGCGACCGAACCAGTAGGCTTTGCCGCTTCGAGGCTTCTGCCGGGAAAAATAATAAAGTCTGGCTTGTTTCTTACTCCTCTTCTTCTAGATCAACACCGTCCCTTTCATACTGGGCGTCTCGCTCTTCGTGGGCCTTTTTGACCTCCTCCTCACTCCAGGGTTCGAAGACAAGCGCCTCTGCCACCAATTCCCAGATATAGTAGGTTTCGTAATCAAGGCCCATTTCCTTCCCGAATTCCTTGGTGAGACCCTTCATGATCTGGTCCCGGCAGTTGTGGCAGGGAGCCATGACCAGTTCGGCACCTGTGGCCTTGATCTGATCCGCCTTCCACTTGCCATAGTCGAGCCGCTCCCTCTCGTAAGGCATGGCCCAGGCACCGCCGCCTGCACCGCAGCAAATGCCATTTAGCCCGTGGGGCTCCATCTCCACGATCTCCGGGCCGCACTGAGCAGTAACCCAGCGGGCCTCATCCAGAAAGTGCTGCCCAAACGACGTGTTTGACTTCCTATGATAGTTGCAGGGATCGTGTACGGTTATTTTCTTGCCCGCAAACTTCGACTTATCGAGCTTGATCCTGCCCGTTTCAATGTATTCTTTCAAAAGTTCAAAGACACTGATGCATCTGAATTCCTTGAACACCTCTGGAAACCATTTCGTGAAACCCAACCGGGTTGCAAAGTACGCGTGGCCTCATTCCGGATAGAGGATGGTTTTGGCACCTACCTTTCTCGCGTTGTTAATGATTCGCCCGCACTGTTCCTTCATGGCCTCGTCATCCCCGCTAAAAAGGCCCCAGTTCACTCCTTCCCACTGTTGCTTGGGCACGGTCCAGTTCTCTTTGGCCATATAGAAGATACGCCACCAGAACATCATGTCCTCGGGTTCGCCAAAGGGCTCCTTGGAGTTGATGGTGACAATGATGTTGGCCCCTTCTTTGTCCACCGGGCAATAAAAGCCCGGGAAGGGAGGATATGTCCCCCCGTCACGATGTGACTCGACAGATCCTTCTTCCATCTCCTTACTCAGATCAGCCAGGAGAAAGAGCATGTCGAATTCCGGAATGCCCAGGTTGTTTCCCCTTTCCAGGTTCATCATGGTCCCTTTGTGGATGGGGCCGGGGACCTTGTCGCGCTCACGCATTGTCCGGCATGCCCGGAAAGTCTTCAAGAGCTGGACACCTTGGGGGCACGCATACTCGCACCGACCGCACAGGGTACAAACCCAAGGCCACTTGGAATCGATGACCTCCTGTTCTAGCCCGA
>JAQYWL010000225.1 GCA_030145035.1 Desulfobacteria bacterium
CATCCTATCAAAGGCTTCGATTCGCTTACGATTGATATACGCACCGCCCTGCTGGATAAGCCTTCTTGCTGCGCCACTTGAATTTGCAAGACCGACCGTATGAAACAGCTTGAAAGCCGGTATACCGTCTTTCAATTGATCCCCATCCATATATGAATGCGGAACCGACATATTAACACGATCAGTGATAATAGCATCTAGGCCAACAGAAACAAACATTTTTGCAGAAGCATGAGAAGCGGCTGCTGCTTCTTCCTCGCCATGGACAAGTTTTGTTGCTTCAAATGCCAGGACAGCCTTGGCGTTGTTTAGATCGGCCCCCTCTAATTTTTCAATCTCCCTGATTTCATCTATCGGCAAAAATGTAAAAAGGGCCATGAATCGTGCAACATCCCGATCATCGGTATTTATCCAGTACTGATAGTATTCGTAGGGAGTCGTTCTGTCCGGATCCAGCCACACAGATCCTTTGGCTGTTTTCCCCATCTTTGCTCCGCCACTTGTAGTAATCAAAGGAAAAGTTGTGCCGAAGACAGTTTCGTGACGCATCCTGCGGACGAGTTCAATACCTGCCAGAATATTACCCCATTGGTCACTGCCTCCCATCTGCAATCTGCACCCATAACTATCGAAAAGTTCAAGAAAATCATATGCTTGTAAAAGCATGTAATTGAATTCAATAAAGCTCAGTCCCTCTTCAGATTCAAGGCGCATTTTACAGCTCTCGGCTCTTATCATACGGTTGACACTGAAATGACGTCCGATATCCCTCAAAAAAGGGATGTATTGAAGTGGCGTAAGCCACTGCGCATTGTTGAGAAGCACAGCCAGCCCTTTTTCAAAATCAAGAAACCTGCCCAGTTGCTTCTTCAGGGCTTCAGCATTTTGATTCACCTGGTCCGGCGTCAACATCTGCCGCATTTCAGTCTTTCCGCTTGGATCCCCCACCAAAGCGGTGCCACCCCCAACCAGCGCGATGGGTCGATGTCCATGGCGTTGCATGTGGGCCAATGCCATAATTGGAATTAAGCTTCCCACGTGAAAGCTGGAAGCCGTGGGATCAAAGCCGATGTAGCAGGTTATGGGGTACTTAAGCAGGTGGTGAATGGCCTCGTCGCCAGTAGTCTGTTCAACAAAACCACGCTGCCTTAATACGTCGAAAACGTTTTCCAAGGGTTATTTCCCGATACAGAGATTTTAAGTGCCTAAAGTGAACTAAAGTGCCTAAAGTTAAGGAATGCGCTTTCAGCGCAACCTGTTTTTAAGATTGACCACGCCAAAGGCGTGCACATTAACTTTAGCTCACTTTAGGCACTTCAAACTTTAGCTCACTATTAATCAATAAGTCCAAAACGTTACGTCACATAGACAATCTTTTGTCAATGTTGAGGCACTAAGCGCCCAATCACTTTGCATATTCGACCGCACGGGTTTCTCGAATCACCATCACCTTGATCTGACCGGGATATGACATGGACTCCTCTATCTTCTTGGTTATATCCCGGCTCAGCAGAATAGCCTCGGCATCTGAAACCGTTCCGCTTTCCACAATAATTCGCAACTCTCGCCCTGCTTGAATTGCATATGATTTACTGATACCTGTGAAAGAGTTTGCAACATTTTCCAGCTCCTCAAGGCGCTTCACGTACGGTTCCAGTATTTCTCTTCGTGCACCTGGCCGCGCCCCTGAAAGCGTATCTGCTGCTTGCAACAGAACTGCCAGTACTGATGTGGGCGGAACATCTTCATGATGGGCGGAGATCGCATGGATTACACTCGGCGATTCTCCATATTTCTTGGCCAGTTTCGCCCCGATCAAGGCATGAGGCCCTTCTACCTCATGGTCTACAGCCTTTCCGATATCATGCAGGATACCCACCCTCTTCGCCTGCTTTTCGTTCAGACCCAGTTCGGCAGCCATGATACCGCACAAAAATCCCACATCCACAGAGTGACGTAACACGTTTTGCCCATAGCTGGTCCTGAATTTCAGACTCCCTATATGCTGAATCAATTCAGCATGAATCCCATGCACTCCCAGGTCAAAGGCCGCCTGTTCACCAGCTTCTCGTATATCGGCATCCATCTCTTTGGAGACCTTTCTGACTGTTTCTTCGATTCTCGCAGGATGGATACGCCCATCATTGATTAGCCGCTCCAGAGAAAGGCGCGCCACCTCTCGTCTCACAGGATTGAATCCTGACAGAATGACGGCCTCTGGCGTATCATCTATGATAAGGTCGATCCCTGTAGCAGCTTCAAGAGCCCTTATGTTACGCCCTTCCCGACCAATAATACGGCCCTTCATCTCATCGCTGGGCAGATTAACGACTGATACCGTCTTTTCCGCAACATAATCGCCCGAATAGCGCTGAATAGCGGTTGCAATAATCTTTCTCGACTTGCGGTCCGCCTGTTCCCGGCTCTCGTTTTCAATGCGTTTGATAAGCTTTGCCGCTTCATAACGTGCCTCATTCTCCATGGCCTTGATCAAGAGTTCTTTGGCCTTATCCCCTGTCAAGCCCGAGATCCTCTCCAGTTGCATTTTTTGTTCCTCAATCAAGGCTTGATACTTGTCTTCTTGGTCATGTAGCCATCTTTCCCTTTCTATCATCTGCTGTTCTTTTTTGGATATGCCGGCATCACGGCGCTCCAGTTGCTCTGTCTTCCGATCAATACTTTCTTCCTTTTGCGCAAGGCGTTTTTGTAAGGTTTTGAGCTCGGAGCGTATCTCCTTGGTCTCATTCTCAAAGTCCACCTTCATTTGGTAGAGTTGATCTTTTGCATGAAGCTTGGCCTCCTTCTGGATGGTGTCGGATTCTTTTTGAGCATCCTCTATGATCTTGCGGGCTTCGTCGTCCGCAGCCCTAATTTTACCTGCGGTCAGTCTAGTGCGAATCCAGAAGGCAAGCACAAAACCTGCAGCGAAAACGATGATACTGAGAAACATGACTGAGGTGAAGTCCATACTGGTAGCCCCCTTAGTTCCGTGAACGCATTGGTCTTTCAGGCAAAATTCCTAGATGTTAACGGGCGAGATACCGACGGAAGCGAGACACGATGGAAAGACCCTAAGCGGGTTGAGCATAGGCTGAGGCTATATTGCGTTTAAAAGCTTGCTGCTCGTCTTACACGCCTTATTAGCATATCTTCTAACTATACAAAACCATGGGGAGCTTTGGCAATAATTCCGCTTGGCACACACCAATTGGAAGACGCCCCTTGATCGCGAAGGGCGCACTATTCTTGTGTTCCAACTATATCTCAGCACAAATGGTCCTGCTCTCATAACGCTCTATATTATGAAGGGTACCCCCACCACGCCGTGTCAGCAGATTCTTTTGAACCTGTTTGTACAGGTGGGCACCTCGTTGCTCCTTTAGGCTCTTCTGTAGGCCACAGAATATGCACACCAGAGCAAGAGAAGGTTCCCGTTTCGGTTCGTGTTGGCTCAAAAAAACTTCTGCCGATCACGAGCACGGCAGGGGTCTCGCCCGTATTACCCTAAGCGTTGGCATCAATATATTCAATCAGCATCCTGCAACGTTGATCTATATCTCTTACAAGGTCCTGGCGGCTACGCCTCAGTTCCAGATAGTCATTGGCGATATTCAGGGCAGCAAGGATGATCGTGTCGAGTTTGCCGGGCGCCTCACCAGTCGCCCGGGCCTTTTCTACCTCTCCGGCCACATAATTTGTAACCTCTTCGGCCTGCGAAACTTGACCACTTGCTCTGAACGTATAGGCCTGCCCAAACAATTCTATGCTGATTAATCGGTCCACAGATGTCCGAATTGAAGTGCCTAAAGTGATCTAAAGTGCCTAAAGTTAAGGTGTTCTGTCAATTTTGTTTGTCCTGACACAAAATACATCACAGAATTCACAAATTAGAGCACTCAGGTAAACTGTCACTTGGGACCGAGAACCTGATCCAGTTTGCTTAGCAGGTCATCTATTTTCGACCGAACCATCGATTTTTCTTCTACATACTCTTGTTCAGCGGCCGCCTTGGTTCTGAGAGCCCCCTCAAGGTCGTATATCTTGGCTTCTAATTCAGATTTGGTTTGCTGGAGATCGCGACATGTCTGAATCAATTCTTCTATCCTATCTTCCAGCTTCTTAAATTGTACGGGAAAACTGTCCTCCTCCACTATTTCACCTTTTCATGTGCCTGGCTCAAATCCCGCCTCTGGCGGACCACCAAAACCTTTCTGATTTCGTTAAATTACAGAGATTCCGAAATATCCAATAATGTTACTATAGACAAGCCCTGGTAGAAAAGTCAAGAGGATTTTGGTCCCCTCTCTTAATCGCCTGCCGTACAAACCTCTCGGCCTTAGCCAACTCCTCCCGCGTATTGACACCAATCACCTGAATGGTATCATTGATCTCCAAAAGCACAGCAGGTTTGCCGTCCTGGTAAGCCTGTTCTACTACGTCGGTCAGGTAGAACTCACCCTGGGCGTTATCGTTCTTCAAACCTGCCAGGGCATTTTTCAAGAAAGCCATGTTGATACAATAGGTTCCGGTGTTGACAATCCGGATCTTCTTCTCTGATTCGCTCGCATCTGATTCTTCCACAATACGCATCGGGTTCCCGTGGGCGTCCGAAACGATCCTCCCGTATCCAAAAGGCTCTGTAAGTGTCGTTGCTATGAGGGTCAAATGGCACTCCCGGGCTCTGTGCCGATCAATCAAGCCACGCACCGTGGTTGGCTTTATGAGTGGAGTATCTCCGCACAGGACAACGACATCCTGAATACCGGTTGAAACCTCTGGTATGGCACACACTACCGCATGTCCCGTACCAAGCTGCTCCTCCTGAACGGCGAACCGAGGCATCGGGTAAGCTGCGAGTGCCTTCTGCACAGCCCCGGCCTCATGGCCTATGACTACCACAACCTCGTCCACGACAGATAGGGCAGTTTCAACCACATACCGGATCATAGGCACCCCGACTATCTCATGGAGCACCTTGGCCCGGTTCGACTTCATACGGGTGCCCTTACCTGCGGCCAAAATGATAGCGGCTACATCTTGCATCAGCTATGCCTTGAACGGGGATAATTGGAGCTTTTTGATTCTGGGGTATTACCATGCATAATAGTGCCAAATCCGAAATCCGATATCCGAAATCCGAAACAATATCAA
>JAQYWL010000343.1 GCA_030145035.1 Desulfobacteria bacterium
GCCGACCATATGCCGGGTATTTTCGGCAGCACCGAAAGCCCCGCCCCGATTAATCCTAATAGTGGAACCATGATGACCCCCCTTTGGATTGATGATTGACTATTGATGATTGACTATTGTTTGAATCGCAAAAGTGATAGACTCGTAAAATGTCGGATTTGTGAATGTGTCATTCCCGCCTGCCGACGCCTGAGACAGCATTCAGCTTATCTGCCAGCACCCGCCTGCCTTCGCCAGGTACACCGGGCAGGTTAAATGCTAGCATATTTGGCAATGGCGGGCAGGTCGACCGCAGGGAGAAATCCTTTGACGATCTTCAAAACAGTTCAAAACAGGGGTCAAATCTTTAATCTTGACAAATTATGACAGCTTATAGCCTTTCTTGAAAGGAAACAATTTGTCAAGATTAAAGATTTGACCCCTGTTTTGCTTTCTCCAGGGAGATACGGATACCGTCCAGGATGCCGTTAATAAAGGCACCGGAATCCTCAGTGCCGAACTTCTTTCCGATATCTATTGCTTCGTTGATGGAGACTTTTGGTGGAATATCGTCGCAGTAAAGGAGTTCATAGACAGCGACTCTCATAATGTTGCGATCCGCCCGGGACATACGGCCAATCTTCCAGTGTTCTGAAAAGCTTCTAATTAAAGGGTCGATCTCGTGTTGAAATTCCTTTACGCCTTCGACCAGTCGAAGAAAAAAAGGCTTCACATTTTTCGTGACTCCGAAATGTTTGCAAAATAACTCAATAGCTTCCCTTGAGTGATCCTGGTTCATCTCGATCTGAAAAAGAGCCTGCATTGCAAGCTCTCTTGATCGCCGGCGATTTCCCATTTTTTTACCGTGTACCGTCTGTCGGTTTCGCTGCTCGTTGTGGTCATTAGTCAATGGTCATTAGTCATTAGTAAAACCAATAACCGGTGACCAGTGACCAGTGACCAGTGACCAGTGACCATAGTAGGCTCAACTCCCTAAACCTTCTCGACAGATTCTATGAGATTGGCCATCTCCATAGCGGCCACGGCTGCGGCCCAGCCCTTATTTCCAGCCTTTGTGCCAGCCCTTTCTATGGCCTGCTCCAAGGTGTCCGTGGTGACCACACCAAAGATAACCGGTACCCCTGATTCCAGTCCGACCAAGGCGATTCCTTTGGAAACCTCAGCACTGACATACTCAAAATGGGGTGTAGAACCCCGGATCACAGCTCCCAGACAGATAACGGCATGATATTTTTCCTTTTGGGCCATCTTCTTCGCCATAAGAGGGATTTCAAAGGAGCCTGGCACCTTCACAATGTCGATGTCCTCATCACGAGCCCCATGACGAGCGAGGGCGTCCAGGGTACCGGCCAGGAGCCTGTCACTGATAAAATCATTAAAGCGACTCACAATCAGAGCGAACTTTTTCCCCTCAGCAGATATTTTTCCTTCGTAGACATTTGGCATGATAGCTCCTCGTTAGCATTTGGCATTGAGTTTCAGCAAATGGCCCATCTTCGTTTTCTTGCAACTCAGATATTCCTCATTATACTCATTGGGTGTCATTTCAATAGGCACCTGTTCGACCACGCTCAGGCCATAACCTTCAAGTCCCACGATCTTCTTTGGATTGTTGGTCATAAGGCGCATCTGGCGCACACCCAGATGCACCAGTATTTGAGCGCCAATGCCGTAATTTCTTAAATCGGATTCGAACCCGAGAAGCTCATTGGCCTCCACCGTGTCGTGGCCCTGATCCTGCAACGCATACGCCTTCATCTTGTTAAGAAGTCCGATCCCCCGGCCTTCCTGGCGGATGTAAAGAACAACCCCTGTGCCTTCTTGTTCTATCATCTTTATGGCAGCATGAAGTTGTTCTCCGCAGTCGCACCGCATGGAACCGAATACGTCACCGGTGAGACATTCCGAATGAACACGCACCAGGACCGGCTTGGCAGAATCGATTTCCCCCTTGACCAGAGCGATATGCAGCAGCTCATCCACATCATTCTCATAGACAGTGGTTTTAAACTCACCTGAGATACGGGTCGGAATGACTGTGGTGGCGACAGGATGTACGAAGCACTCGGTTTGGAGTCGGTATTCGATCAGGTCTGCGATGGTGCAGATTCCGATATGATGCTTTTCTGAGAATTCTGCCAGGTCAGGCATCCTGGCCATCGTGCCATCTTCGTTCATGATCTCGCAGATCACCCCTGCTGGCCTCAAGCCCGCAAGGCGTGCCAGATCTACAGACCCTTCTGTCTGTCCGGACCGAACAATAACGCCGCCCTTTCGTGCGCGAAGCGGAAATATGTGGCCGGGCCGCACCAGATCAAACGGTTTGGCATCATCTGCTATGGCAGTCAGGATAGTCGTGGCCCTGTCTGCGACGGAGATTCCCGTGGTCACGCCGTGTCGGGCCTCGATGGATACGGTAAAGGCGGTCTGGAGGCGTGAGGTATTATTGCCCGCCATGGGAGGCAAGTCCAGGGCTTTTACTTTTTCCGGCGTCAAAGAGAGGCAGATCAGGCCCCTGCCATGTTTAGCCATGAAATTGATAGCCTCAGGTGCCACCTTTTCGGCGGCCATGGTGAGGTCCCCTTCGTTTTCCCGGTCCTCGTCATCAACGAGAATGACCATCTTGCCTTGCCTGATCTCTTCAATGGCTTGTTCTACGGTCATGCGCGGCATGTTGTTCTCCTTACATCTCTCATGTTTATTTTTACGTCTCTAAATTTCTATCCGCCTATCCGCCCGTGGATGGATGGAGTATTTTTACACAAATCCTGTCTTTGTGAGCAAGGTTTCGTCAATGGATGAAGTAGTAGCCTTCGTCTCAGTGTGACCGTTAGCAAAGTGCTGTGTAAAGCGCTCCACGTATTTTCCTATCATATCCGTCTCAATGTTGACCGGATCTCCTACTTTTTTGAAGCCCATGGTGGTCATTTTGGCTGTGTGAGGGATGATGCTAACTTCAAAAGTGCTTCTTTTGCACACATTTACTGTAAGACTGATGCCATCAACGGCAACAGAGCCTTTTTGAACAATGTAGCGGGAAAGGGCTTCTGGCACCCCAAACGCAAAAAGCGTGGCATTGGCCATGGGTCGTCTGGTCTGAACCACGCCAACGCAATCAACATGTCCGGTTACCAGGTGTCCATCAAGGCGATCACCAAGACACAGTGCCCGCTCCAGGTTCACCCTGTCTCCCATCTTTGCCCGGCCCAGGGTCGTCTTTGAGAGCGTCTCGGGGCCGACGTCAACTTCAAAGATATTGTCCTGAAAACGGACCACGGTCAGGCAGGCCCCGCTCACAGCAATGCTATCACCCACCTTGATCTTGTGCATAGGAAAATCGGCCTCAATACCCATGCGCAGGCCGCCTGCCGCGCGGGTTAGCGATTTGACTGTTCCAAGACCTTCTATGATGCCAGTGAACATGGTAGTGCAAGTGCCTAAAGTTCACTCTTAATCTTTCAGGTACCCTTCGATCATCACGTCGTCTGCAAACCGACGGACTGATATGTCCGTGATCTGCATGCTTTCTTCCATAAGGTTTACCCCGGTGCCTTGGCACACTGGAACTCCGTTGCCGCCGCAAATCTTGGGGGCATAAAAAATGCAGATCTTGTCCACGATGCCCGCCCTCAAAGCCGAACCATTGACGCGGCTTCCTCCCTCGATTAGGAGGCTGGTAATGCCCATCCTGCCCAGCTCTCTTACAAGGGCTGTGAGGTCAATCCGCCCTCCGTCGTCCTTCAAGGCAAGAAGACGCACCCCCGGTCTTTCCAGAATCCTTCTCTTTTCGGCCGGGGCCGAACTACCGGTCACAATCAAGGTATCAGAATCTGAAGAAAGATGCAACAGCCTTGCATTGGGGGGTATCGATAGATGGGTATCGAGCACGATCCGTATAGGATCTGATCCCTTACGGCCTTCAAGGCGGGTTGTCAGCCGGGGGTTGTCCTTAAGGACCGTTCCTATGCCCACCATGATCGCGTCAACGGCGTGACGGAGCTCATGGACGAATTGTCTTGAAAGTGGATTGGTGATCCACTTGGAATTCCCTGTACGTGTCGCAATGCGACCATCAAGCGTAGCCGCACATTTTAGGATGACAAAGGGCAGTGATGTGGTGACGTATTTAATGAAAATCTCATTGAGACGTCGACTCTCATCTTCACAGACCTCAACCGACACATCCAGGCCCTGACTTTTCAAAAACGCGAGCCCGCCCCCGGTCACTCGCGGATTGGGATCTTTCATCCCTGCTACGACTCGTTTGATACCACTTCTCAGGATTGCCTGCGTGCAGGGTGGTGTCCGGCCTGTGTGGTTACATGGCTCGAAGGTCACATAGAGCGTGGCCCCCCTGGCTTTTTCCCCGGCGCCATTGAGGGCGTGGATCTCGGCATGGGGGCCGCCTGCGGCCTGATGGAAACCTTTTCCCACAACCGTGCCGTCCCTAACACTAACTGCGCCCACCATCGGGTTAGGGGAGGTCCAGCCCCGACCCTGTTCGGCCAGCTCAAGGGCCATTTTCATGTAAGTTTCGTCCACGTTATCAAAGACCTCCATATGAAAATAAGCTCAAAGCTCAAGGCTGAAAGCTCAAAGCAAAACAAAATCCTTCCTATCAATTTAGCCTATTGAAAAAGGGAGCCTAACGAGCACACAGGTGACCCGCCTTAGAATCGGATTGCCTGTATGCGATAATGCTTTCAAAGAACTAAAATGTTACAATCCTTCTTGCTTTCAGCTTTGAACTTTCAGCTTTCAGCTTTTTCTGGGAGTATCGAGCAAATCCTTCAATTCGGACATGAAGTCATTGATGTCTTTGAACTCTCGGTATACCGAGGCGAACCGGACATAGGCCACGTCATCCAGTTCATGGAGTTTGCTCATGATCCGTTCGCCCACCTCTGAGGAGGGAATCTCTTTTTCCCCCATCTCCTGGAGTTCCCGCTCAAGTTCATCCACAAACTCTTCGAGCGTGTTGATGCTGATGTTTCGCTTTTGACAGGCCTTCTGCATCCCTACAAGGACTTTGGTCCGATCAAAGGTCTCCCGCCTGCCATCCTTCTTGATCAGGACAAGCGGCAACGCCTCAACCCGTTCATAGGTGGTGAATCGGTGCTTGCAGGCCAAACATTCACGCCGGCGCCTGACCGCATTCCCCTCCCTGGTCATCCTCGAATCGACGACCTTATTGTCCATCTCACTGCAATATGGGCATTTCATATCCTGGCCTTTAAACGTTCGTTATTCGGGAATCGTTATTGCTTATTTACTTGAGAGTCCAAAGTTCTTCGTAACCCCATGAATTTTAAAGAAATATCATATTGGCTGAACCGTCATTCCCGCCCCTGCTTCCGCAGGGGTAAACTTGTCCCCGCGAAGGCGGGGAGCGGGAATCCAGGAAAATCCTTGTCCTCGA
>JAQYWL010000280.1 GCA_030145035.1 Desulfobacteria bacterium
TGCAAAAATGAACGGAATACGCCGTTGTGGTTTTGGCCCGAATACGCCTTGAGGCGGAATCTCGTGGCGTTGATCTTCTGCTCTTATGTAACGAGCGAAGCGGATAACAGTATTGAGTCTGTGGCGGCGCTGACCCGCAGACGGTGCCAAAGCGGCCCAACGGAGCACAGTTTGAGCATGTACGTGCGTTTGTCCCTGTTGCGTCGCAAACCGGGCAAAGCTGCGCAGAAGATATTCGGGGACTTCGAGTTCAAAGCCCGCGGCGCGCCTGACGGATAGATAGCTATCGATAGCTTTCATTAACATGGGTCCACCTCCGGCCAGGGTTGAGCAACTTCTTTAAGAAGAACCAGATCTACTTTGGCATAGTGCACAGTTGTTTCGATTGATCGATGGCGTAGAACAGCGGCAATGCCATTCAGCGATACTCCTTGGCGTAACATTGCAGTTGCCGCAGAGTGACGTAGCACATGTGCTCCGTACGACGGGGCATCGACACCGGCTCTTCGGATAGCCCGGGCCACAATACGAGAGACCGTACTTCCGGAATCCAAGCGACGCAATGGCGCTTTGGCTCTGATAAAGACGTGGTCATCACTGACTGCAGGACGGCCATCTTTCAGATATTCCAAAACCGCATCACCGACTTGTTGAGGTAGCGGAAGCCGGACTTCACGGTGTCCCTTGCCTGAAAATCGGATGCTTGCCTCCAGCCAATCAATGTCGTTTAGCTTGAGCCCAGCGATATCCCCTCCTCGCAGTCCTAGCCGGGCCAGCAGCAATATGATGGCTCTGTCCCGTCGGCCAATCGGTGTGCTTGAGTCGCAGGCATCTATGATTTGTTCCACGTCAGCGCTCGGCAGGTAGCGAGGCAAACTCGACAAACGCCAATCTGCCAACCGGGGAATGCTCTCGTGTAGACCAGATGGACACAGTCCCTCAGCAATAAGGTAGCGTAGAAACATCCGTAAGGCTCTCACTGTAGTTTTGGCTTTTCCTGTCCCGCTTTGTCTCAACCGATCGAAAACGAAACGACGAAGGTTCTCGACTTGGTATTGGCCGGGATCGTCTCCGAGAGTGTCAAGCACATCGATCACTGTGGGCCCGTAGATTTCCAGTGTTCTCTCAGTTACACCACGGTGTTGTCTCATCCATCGATGAAAACCTTCAAACAACGGTTTGTGGGTGCATTGGAGGCATTCATCGTTCTGCAGAGGGACTACGCCTAAACTCCTGAGGTGGTTGAGAAAATGCCTGGCCCCGACAATTGCATCTGAACTTTTGTCTAGGCTTGACCGATTACAGCTACACGTTGTAAGATGCCTTGCGAAGGCCGAAAGCGCTTCCTCGTTGAGATTGACAATGCCGATGTTCACCGTATCCACCCACTGGCCCAGGTGTGCTGCTGCACGCAAATATCTACGCGCTGTCGCCCAGGAATAGCCCTGTGCACGCAGGAACTCGGCAAATCCATCCAGGTGGGAGCTAGCTGATCCAGAACTCAGTCGCTCTAAAGTCCGTGAATCCGTGAAATAGATCGTCAACATAAGGTCCTCCTTTCTGTTGGGGGTTGATGAGGGGAGTACCTAAGGCTATTCGACCTGAATATGATGGAATTCTTATGTTGAGAAGTGTAATGCTTTGACTTGATCTAAGAGGCTGGAATTAAATAGGTTTCAGATTGGAGAGATTCATCTACTCTACATAAAATGTTACTCTACATAAGTCCGGATCTGTGCGGGGGGTGCCGGGTAACCGGCATTCCTACCGCGACTGAATAGGTAACTGGGGCCCTAGTGTGATTTGGATAGCCTCTCTTGATTCTGCTGATCAGGGATGTGGATCTAGGCACACAAGCCATAGAGGGAAGTTGTGAGAAAAGGCCTATTTAGCAAAGTCAGCGTCAGTCCAAGACGCCCAAAATGGGAAAATTGCGTCCAACGATTCGAAAAGCTTTACCATAGAGGAGATGACATAAGGAGCCCATTTGCCAGGGACTTTAACAGAATACTCCACTGCACGGCGTACAGAAGGCTAAAACACAAAACACAGGTCTTCTTTGCACCAAGAAATGACCATATTTGTACAAGGATGGAACACGTTAATCATGTTATCGCTGTAAGTTACACAATAGCAAAGTACTTGGGACTGAATACAGAATTGACCAATGCAATTGCCATCGGGCACGATCTTGGTCACGCCCCGTTTGGACACGCAGGTGAAACATTCCTGAAGACCATCGTCCAAAAGGAATTGAAAGAAACCTTCTGGCACGAAAAGAACAGCCTTTGGTTCGTTGATAAGATCGAGACTTTGGAAGATCCCAATGGATATCACAGAAATTTGAATCTTACGTATGCCGTAAGGGATGGCATCATCTGCCACTGTGGCGATGTAGACGAAGGGCAGCTTATTCCAAGAGATGATTTTGTCGACTTGTATGACATGGCGGAGCCAAACCAATACAGCCCCTTCACGTGGGAAGGCTGTGTTGTGAAGATCGCCGATAAGATAGCATACTTAGGAAGGGATATTGAAGATGCGAGAACCCTCAAGATCCTTTCCGTTTCAGAAGCAAAAGAATTAGTTAAAACAGTTAGGCCATACACCAAAAGGAGGATGCGCGAACTTAACAACACCATACTGATGCACGACTTTGTCATAGATGTATGTATGAACAGTAGCCCTGAGGGTGGTATAAGGCTATCAAAGAGAGCTTTAGAACTGATGAACGCGGTGAGGGGCTTCAGCTACGACAAGATTTATTATCACAAGAGACTTAACAACTATAGAAAATATGCCAACCTGATCATAGATTCAATTTATGAGTTGCTAAAGGACTTGTATCAAAAGAAGAAGACATTGAATGAAGTGGAGAGGCAGAGGTACTTGTATCCAACTCTAGTAGATGTATTCTCAGAATGGCTCCTCAAATATGCTTATCCAGCTCAGAGGCCAACCCATTTCAAGAATAGTATTCTGTATGATCTGAGAAGGAAGAGAGATTATTATCGGGCTTGTATCGACTTCATTTCAGGAATGACGGATCTGTTCGCTATTAAGATATTCCATGAGATAACAACCTTCTGATTGCATGCAGGGTGTGAAGGATTTTCGATCGGTATCACAGGAGAGTCTTATGAACTACAAACTGAGCCCGTCCGCTCTCACCTTTCTGGAGGGGAGAGAGGGACATTATAAATATATGAATATGTAGATACAATGTTGTTGACTAAATTGAATAACTCTAATGCAAGATCTTCAAGGAATTGTCCATGGGCGGTAGATTTGGAAAATATGGTGATGCCAAGCGAAAGGCCCAGAACCAACGTCCCATGGTTTCTTTCAGGGCGCTTGTCGAGAGTTTTAAATTTGGTATTATTATAGAAACTATATACTAACTGGTTATATTTTTACTGAATTGTGGATATCATTATGCGAGTGAAAGACATTAAGCTTTTATGGGGAAGGTCAGGCAATAGGTGTGCTATTTGCAAAATTGAACTAACTCCAGATGGCGAGACTGATACTATTGGAGAGATCGCACATATCGTAGGTCGCTCACCGGATGGTCCAAGAGGTGACGGCTCTCTTCCTTTGTCAGAAAGGGATGACTTTTCAAATCTTATCCTTTTATGTCCAAACCATCACTCTGAAATTGACAAATTTTCAGAAAAGTGGTCAATCCCAAAATTGCTTCAGATTAAATCTGACCATGAAAAATGGGTGTCGGATCAACTAGAACATGGCTTAATATCAATTAAACCAATTGATAATTCACGTTTCCTTGAAATAACAAAAACGGATTGGAAAAGGTTTTCTCAATCTCAAATCTGGGTAGCAACCTGTCTTACCCCTCTACTTGTCGAAGATGATTCTATAGATCCTTTAAAGGAAAAAGTGATACACACTCTTAAGAGCATCAAATTACCGGACGATGGTCTCTGGGATCCTCATTTGAACCACTATAATACAAGACCTAATGAGAACGGTATTATCAACTCAAAATTAGATGAAATAAATCAGGGTATCGGGTACAAAATACAGATATTTCGAAATGGTCACTGTGAATTACTCTTTTGCTTAGAGGCATCCGTCAACAGAATTACAGAATATGCCAAAGATAGTGACCCTGAAATAACCAAATCTTGTCGTGTTATTCGATACACCCATCTCGCTGAAGTCACCAAAAAACAAATACATGCGCTTAAACATATTTGGACTATCTGCCTCCCCTTTAAAGACATGACATTGACCACAGCAATACTAAATACAAGAAACACTATCCTATATTCAATGGAAAAGGAGTGGGGCGGAGCTATCTACGGTTTTCCAGTTGAATCAAACGAGTTAACTTTGACCTCAGTAATTAACAGAAGTATAGATACAGATGAAATTAATGAAAGTGTTTTGAAAAGATTAGTGAATTCTTTTGGCCTTATTTTAAACGAAATCTATGACGCAAAGGGTGAGTTTATGCGTCCTCAAAAATTATGAGGCACAAAATATAACCAATCACTGGAGCCAACGTGACATTGTATCCTAATTTTAGGCGGGCAGGCCCGTGGCTCGGTTCTGCGTTAAGTGAACTATATAGGGGGTATTGAACATTTATGTGCCTTATCAAACGCTTGCCAGTGACGTTGGATCGTGAAAGAACGGCTCAAGAAGTAATTGAACACTATGAACTTAATGTTCATGAGGCTTGTATCATACTGGACCATGTTAACTCTGGTCAATATCCTGATGAAAGATATGAAGATCCCGCTTTTTGTGTAGATCCGACACAACCTAGCATTAATCCAATATCTCCACCGGAAATCCAGATTATTTTTGGCGAGTCTAATTGCAAACAGCTAATATGGGTTTCAAGAGAGATTGTTGAGTCATTTGAAACATCATTCATTTGGGCTCTATCTCACGAACTCCAACATGCTCGTCAAAATCTTTTGTACCCAGAACTGCATCTAACCAATAGATTTATATGTAGTTACTACAGTCAGGTATTTAGAGTGGAGCCTTACCTTATCGACATTCCAATTGAATTAGATGCCGAAATCTCAGCGATGGCATCAATTGAAACTCTGCGAGGTGAAGAAACTCTGAATCAGCATTTGGACGCCGAACGCAATAGGAATCATAATAGACGCGAGTACATAGATAATCTTTTGCAGCGGAAATCCGGTTGGCCAGGAGTTATCGAAGCTACACGCTCCCTTTTGTTTGCGAGGAAACAGCGCCTTGTCCATATACTCGAGCAACAGCATGCACACGGTAGGCATACATACCTCAACTTAGAATGGATTCTTGAAGGTTGAGAAATCACCAAACCAGGCAAATGCAGCGCATTGCTAACGCGCCCGCTGATATGCGCCGTTAGGGTGAAAGTTGGGGACCTCAAACTGAAACCTGCAAAACTGAAGAGCGATCCCTTTCTCTGAACTGGAAAAGCTCTACGGAGAACCTGTGGATTACGAATACGAAGACGTGGCATCAAGGCTGGGATTATGAGATTGAGTTCGCATGAACGATAAAGACTCACAAGAAAAACTCACCATATTCACTGTTGGCCACTCCAACCATTCGCTGGAGCTGTTCATCAATCTACTGAAATCCCATAAGATTGATGTGCTGGTTGACGTACGTTCCAAGCCGTTTTCGCGGTTTTCACCCCAGTTTAACAAGGAAGGGCTTGAGAAAGCAGTTAAGGCAAGTAGCATTAGGTATTTGTTTCTGGGAAAGGAACTAGGTGGAAGGCCACAGGGCTCGGAATTCTACGACCATCAAGGATTTGTTTTGTATTCCCAGCTTGCTGAATCTCCATTATTTCTTGAAGGCATTGATCGCCTGATAAAAGGAATCAACACATATCGCGTGGCTGTGATGTGCAGCGAAGAGAATCCTGCGAACTGCCATCGCCGGCTTCTTGTCGGTCGGGTGCTCGCGAATCGAGGAGTAAGTGTTCAGCACATTCGTGGAGATGGCACGGTTCGGGATGAAGACGAACTTGCCCGGGAGGAGTACCAGAGCAAGGGTGAGCAGGCTCAACTAAGCCTTTTCGAGTCCAACGAGGAGGTCCCCGAGTGGAAGTCTACACAATCGGTTTTGCCAAGAAAAAAGCTCGACAGTTCTTCGGCGCACTGAGAAAGGCAGGAATCACCCCTGTCCTGAAACTCCTTACCGCACTTGAAGAAGGGTAGCTTTTCCCAGGCACCTCAATACATTCTCCAGTCTTGGGATTTCGCCCAGTATACCCCTTTTAGTCCTTCATATAGGTGCTGCAAAAACCCGATATTTCCACCCTGTCCCCCATAGCAAGGGCCGCCGTCCTTTTCCCGTAGAATACCTGCACCACATGATTTGCTTCAAGATTTCAACGGACAGGGCTACAAGATGGACTAATCGCGAAAATGAAGCATCCAAAAAAGACTTGAAAAAATCCCGCAGAAACTGCAAAAAAGGGGCTTTCCTGAAAAGAATCGGAATCGCATACTGTCGATTGAAGATTCTGTGTTTGAGTGTATGATATGATGCCAACTGCCAACTAACGAGAATTCCTACAATAGAAAGTAAATTATGCGACTCTCTCAACAACAGAAGGATGCTATAGAATACAGCGGCTCTCCGGCTTTGGTTGTTGCCGGCGCGGGCGCCGGTAAGACACGGACATTAACCGCCAAGATAGCCCAACTTGTCTCCAAGGGCTATGATCCTGAACGTATTCTTGCGATTACGTTCACAAACAAAGCCGCAAACGAGATGAAAGGCCGCCTGGTTCATCTGGCCGGACTGCCATTGAATCGTTTCCCATGGGTCCGCACGTTTCACTCCGCATGTTTCAGGATTTTGAAAGATCATTGTTCCCGGTTGGGATACAGTCCGCCTCTTCAGATCTATGCCCAGTATCAGCAGCAAAAAACCGTCAAGGAGATTATTAGCCGGTTGAATTTCGACAAGAAATACGTTCCGGCAGTATTGGCCCATATCTCCCATGCCAAAAATTCCGGCAACCCTGCGGCATATGTTGACCGCAAACCCCGCGTTTCCCATATCAAGTTGTCAGACGTCTTCGATACTTACCAAAAAGAGCTGCGTTCAAGAAACGCTCTCGATTTTGACGATATTTTGCTTCTGACCCGCAACCTGCTTCGGGATCACAAAGACGTGCAAGAGCAGTATCAAAGGCTTTTCCAATTCGTGCTTGTGGATGAATATCAGGATACCAATAATCTTCAGGAAGAGCTGACCAGGCTGCTTTTACACGACGGAAACCTTTTCTGCGTCGGCGATGACTGGCAGGCGATTTACGGGTTCCGGGGAAGCAACGTGAACCACTTTCTGTCGTTTTCGGAAAAGTACCGGGGGGCCAAAATCTTCCGGCTCGAACAAAACTATCGTTCGGCAGACGAGATTGTCCAGGTTGCCAATGACTTGATCGGATATAACGACGATAAAATGGAAAAAAGCTGTTTTTCGGAAAAGCGTGGGGGTGTTGTGGACCTTCACAATTTTTACGATGAAAGAGAAGAGGCCAGGTGGGTTGCCAGAAAGATTGAAGCCCTTCGGGATGCGGGCATTGCCTATGATAAGATGGCCGTTTTGTACCGGACAAAATTTTGTTCTCTATCCTTTGAGCAAGCTTTTCGATCTGCGGGTCTCCCATATCGAATGCTCGGCTCCAAGGGCTTTTTTGAGCGAAAAGAAGTCCTCGATATCAATTGCTATCTTACAGCAGCGGTTTTCCCAAAGGACGATGTTGCTTTTGAACGAATCGTCAATGTCCCTAAACGCGGGATCGGTCCGGCAATGCTCAAAAAGATCGGCCAGGTGCGATCAGAGGACATGGGCCTCCAAGAGGCTGCTCGCAAGGTCCTAAGTGAAAAGATTCTGACACCGAAGGTCTACAGCTCTCTTAGCCAAGTGCTTCAGTGCCTTGATGACATCAAGGATCAAAAACCTGATGCTGCGATGCGCGAGGTGTTATCCAGGTTCAAGTACTTGGACTATCTCAAACAGTATTCAAAGGCCGATTCCATGGATTATACGTCAAGGGTGGAAAACATCGAACAGTTGATCTATTCGGCCTCGCAGAAAGAGACCATTGTCGACTACCTGGAAGAAGCGGCCCTGGTTAAAGAGGACAAAGAGGATGAATCTGACAAGAACTTTGGAGTAAACCTTTCGACAGTGCACGCCAGCAAGGGGTTGGAATACTTTGTGGTTTTTGTTGTGGCATGTGAAGAAGAACTTTTCCCCCATTGGAAATCCAAGGATTCCGATACGGGGCTGCAGGAAGAAAGACGGCTGATGTATGTTGCAGTATCGAGGGCCGAACGATATCTCTTTTTGAGTTGTGCCAATTTCAGAAAAGGCCAATACAATCAACGAAGTCGATTTCTGGATGAGATCGCAGAATCATTGAGTCTATAACAGCATTGGCGGTTTCTATATCGCACGATGTCGACCCCACATAGGCATAATCATACATGACATACGGATATTTTTGGTATTGGCTTTGTGCCTGCAGACCATATTGCGAAAAAGCTGGGATTTGCCAAAGATTCTGAATTGAGGGCTGAAGCCGGGATACTCTATGTCCTCCACCAGTTCGCAAACGAATCACCCTACTGGGTTCTGATTCGTGATGCGGGCGGTTGCGGTGTGGTCGGAGTGAGAGCTGGGCTGGCCACATTATGTATAATATAACGCTTTTAATTAATCCCGTTAAATCACCAGCTCTGCTGGTGCGATCCTAATAGGCTCTGCCGGTTAGCCGTGTTGGACCTCCTTCCCGAGGGCCCCAAAGGGGTAGGTCGGGAAGGAGGTCAGTATGAGAGAGTATCAAAGTCAGGCACATGTGCGATGGCAATGTAAGTTTCATATTGTTTGGGTTCCGAAATGTCGCCGGAAAAAGCTTTACGGTGGAGTCCGGCGCAGATTTGGCGAGACAGTTTAGAATAGGCCTATGGCCCCTTCCAGGGGCCCTCCTGAGGCCACCCGCTCTGCGGGTGGCGCTTCACTTCTTGACAAAATAGGGCTGCTATACCATTCTCAAAACACCACGACACAGATAAACCCCAATCAACTCAAGCCCATTCCAGATAGGAGCACCGTAAGATGGCCCTGACAAAAGCAAACATAATAGACTATGTCCATCACGAACTCGGGCTATCCAAATCCAAGTCGGCCCAAGTGGTTGAATCCCTTTTGTAAATCATGAAGAGAACCCTGGCATCCGGCGAAGATGTTCTGATCAGCGGATTTAGCAAATTCTGTATCAAGGACAAAGAGAAACGTAGCGGCAGAAATCCCCAGACCGGGGAAGATATGGCGCTGAGCCCGAGGGGGGTGGTGACTTTCAGGTGCTCCGGGGTGCTGAGGGATAGGATTAATCTGTCATCCCTTTAAAAGGACCTCCGTCTTATGAGCCGCCACGAAAGACCGCAAAGAGATACACCTCTTAAATCATTCAATACTGTACCTCACTGTGTCAACTGCGTGCCCAAAGTCAGGGCAGCCGCAGCCATAGGGGCATGTGGTCACTGACCTTGTGCTCAAATCGTGCCAGGAATTTACCCTTTGCGTCGAGGGACAACCGATCAAGAGGTTGATTGTTCAGGGCGTCGCTGAACAGGTTTGCAAACTCATAATAGTCCACCGCCCACTCGCTACGCTGGTTCGAGGCACAGAGCACGCAAAGAGGGAAATCGTTTCCATTGCCGGTGAGTGGTCGGCAGCGGAAAAATCCCTCGCGCCTCCAGCAGGGCTGAAGCCGATTCAGGAGCGGAAGTTTCATAATCTGCGGTGACTAGAAGCTCACGCAGAACGGCGTGCAGATGAATGTAAGGCCGGATGTTGAAATTTGTGAAATTTTTGGCAGGTTATCTGTTGTTGGGGGGTTAAGATTTGTCGTAAAAAACAACTGCTTATTTTTCGTTCACAGCTTCCAAAGCCTCATTGTAAATCTGCTCCGATAGATGAAAGCCTGTAGTACACAACTGATCTAAGTAGACCTTGAGTGACTGGATTCTTCCTTCCCGCTTAGCTTCGATAAGTACGCCGAGCAAACCAGTTTTTCGGAGGCCATAAAGCTCAGCAATCCTCCGGGCATCGCTTTCATCAAGGAGAATCAAATCTGCTCTGACTTCCATAGCCAAAACAATCGCTTCTGCTTCACCTTTATCAAGAAGAGCTGAAAGAGTGGTGAGTAGTGGAGAAAACGGCACCTCCTGAACCTTAATCCAACTTGCTGTGGCAATAGCTTTCGCATCTGGCTCATCTCCGCCTTCTTCCACTGCCTCCTGCCAAACTGCTTTTGGAACCAATACTTGGTCGAACCGTTCGGCAAGTAAGTCCAACAAACCTATCTTCCCAAGGTGAATAAGCGGCGAACTGTTACTCACCACGAGCATAAGCCAGATCCTCCGATAAGTCTTCTCTTGTATAATGCCGTCTAATTCCCCGAGAAGCTAACTGATTCAAAAATTCTCGCTTAGTGAGTCCAGCCATTTGCCGAGCTTTTCCCATTGATAGTGCCCATCGGCCATACAACGCAAAAGCCAATTCCTTCGTGAGCTCTTTTTTAACTTCGGGTAATGGGATCTTCATTGATGCTACTATCTCATCTTGAATTTCAAGTTGAACCGGCATAATCATCGCCCCCTTTTCACTAATTGTCCTAAGTCTATGCTGCTTTTCCCAAAGCTGGCAATTGCAGATAATATATTAAATTTTATCATGGAAAAGAGGTCAGTACAACCCGAAATACCCGCTTTTCACTTTAGAATGGAGAAAAACGGTGTCAGACGGAGAGACGCTGGGGTTCAAGCCGGACATCCCTCCTTGTTCTGATCTGGCCAAACCGATCACGGCTTCTACAACCAGCGTGGTGGGGTGATCGTGTTCTGTGGACAACGATACACAGCACCTGGTGGGGGATGCCCGGTCGCCGGAAAGTGAAGACCGCCATCGTCAAGATGATCAGGGATCGCTGTTCCCCAGAGGTGATGCCGTGCATCGAGTTCGTTTCCTACCAGGACGTGGAGTTCGTCATGAGTCTGTTTCGAGACCTGGGGAGTCAGGACATCGAGCGGCTGGGCACAGGAATCAGGTGGATGTCCTTGACGATGGCAGGGCACGGCCTGTCCCGGCCCCGGTTCGGGGAAGTAGGGAGTGAGTTCCGGGTGACGCTGATGGGACCAGGTGAACGCTTCATGGCAGAGGCGGCGGATCTCCCCGCCTGGACCAAAGGGCTGAATGAGCGACAGGTGGAAGCCGTACTATACGTGGGAAAATATAGACGGATTAGTCGAGGAGAGTACGCGGAGTTACTGGCCGTCTCTTCACGGACTGCGGCCCGAGATCTGAACGATCTGGTGGAGCGCGGAATTCTCGTCTTGCGCGGGGCAGGCCGAGGAGCACACTACGTGCTGGGACCCCGGAGCGTGTGACACGATTACGGCACGTTTTGGCACGTTTCTGGGCCACAGATAGCGAAGATTATGCGGATTCTGGGGAATAATGAGCGGCGCATGAATGGGACGGAGAAACAGACGGAATTAGACGGCCAATTGGACGGCGGCTGAATCGGGGTCGGGCCGCGGTAACCGGTCAATATGATTCAGATTGGTTTCAAAAACGGGCTCAATTTTGGGGCTATAATGACGTTTTTGGTGGCAAAAAGAAGGTTATAGGAATCACCTGTGGCCAGAGCCAAGAGACATTACATCGCTGGGCAGGTTTGGCATCTCACGCATAGATGTCACAAAAGGGAATTCCTGCTTAGGTTCGCTAAAGACAGGCGGCAATGGTTACAGTGGCTCTTTGAAGCGAAAAGGCGTTACGGGCTGGCAATTCTTAACTATACGGTGACTTCGAATCATATCCACTTACTTGTCGTAGACGATGGTAATCGAGATACAATCCCAAAATCAATACAACTGGTAGCTGGTCGAACAGGTCAGGAGTACAACGAGCGAAAAGGTCGTAAAGGAGCGTACTGGGAAGATCGCTATCACGCTACAGCCATAGAAACGGGGGAACATCTTTTGAGGTGTTTGGTCTATATTGATTTGAATATGGTGCGTGCCGGGGTGGTGAATCATCCTTCGGAATGGACGTTTGGGGGATACAACGAGATCCAGTCACCTCGCCGAAAATGTGTGCTCATTGCTTATGAAAAATTGGCGGCGTTAACTGGCTATGATGACTATGATTCGTTCCGGCAATCCCATAAAGAATGGGTGAATGCACTGCTGGTGGACGGTAACAACGTTCATGATAGGCAGTGGACCCGAAGTATTGCTGTTGGCGGTGAGCAATTTGTACAAAGAATAAAGGCAGGCCTTGGTATGAAAGCTTTGGGGAGGCGAATTCGTGAGGTGCCTGGAGGCTACGAGCTTAGGGAACGAGTAACTTCCTATATCGCAGATTTTGACCCAAAAAAGAGCGATATAGGCCTTGAAAACACCCATAATTGGAGTGCTTTTCCTTAAATATCAAAACAGTAGGACGGCCCGACCCCAATGCTCCACCAATGCTCCAATGCCAATGCAATTACCTAGACCCCAATGCAATTACCAATGCAATGTAACGTCTTGGCTATCCAAAATGATAAAAAAAGCCTCAAAAGGGGTCTGGAATATTGGGTCTTCAGTGGCGGTGTCTATATTGACCAAGGCAATAAATTCCTACTATGGATTAGAATAAAACATAACCTGCAATTTAACGCGGATTGGCCTTCCACGCTGCCGCGTTCCAGGCCATCCGGTTAATTGCACCGATATGCTTTTTTAAAATTCGAAGGAGAATCCAAAATGGGAATCGAAAATCTCTACGATCAATTCAACGAAATATTTAATTGTGCAGTTTCAAATATTGAGCCGCTTTATATGCGATTTGAAGCAGTTGGATTGCTTGATGGGTTTATGGAGAGGACATATGCGTATGAGTTGTATCACAAACTCCGATCTGCTCAGGAAAAAA
>JAQYWL010000195.1 GCA_030145035.1 Desulfobacteria bacterium
GCAGGGCTCCCTCTGTCTTAATGGTAGTAAAGGTAGATCGATGACTTCGGCGCATAGTAGGTTTTTCACAGGCAACGAGGGTCAACGGGTCAACGGGTTGGTCATGAAATCTTTTGACAGGATTGACATGATTTCTTAAATTCCTGCTTTTCCTTTATCATCCACTTTCTCTTCAGGTTTTTCTTTTTCAAAATACCATCAGGACTCGATGGCCCGCAAAATTCGCCATTGGCCGGCTAACTGGTCACCCCGCATACTGTCCTCCCTTTCACCGATGGTGGGTGAAGGATTAAATCGCCCTTGTCGGTTTTAGCGCGCTTGTACTCTTATTACCATGCCGTCTCCGTTGACATACAAGCGCATTGTATCCTATAGTCAGTTTTCCGAAAAAAGGAATTCTTGTTGTTCAGGTGAGTCCGTTGACTTGATACTGTTATTCCCTAATCAGGTTTGTACCAGTGCTGATAAATAGCTATCATGTCAATAGGTTCTAGAATTTCCGAGACGTAATTGATGCATTCTCTTTTGCGGATACTAAAACGGATATCTTCTCAACTGTGCAGGGAAAACCTGCACTTGGTGGCCTTTGTCCTGTTGACGTTGATTCTCGTGGCCACAGTGGCTTTCTGGTATTTCGAAGAAAAGCTTGGGTTCTTCGACGCCTTTTGGTGGTCGGTTGTGACCGTGACTACCGTGGGATACGGCGATATCTCTCCCGCCACCCCGGCCGGCCGGTTTGTGGGCATTGCCCTCATGATGCTGGGGATTGGTTTCCTCGGTGTACTGACTGCTACAATCGCCACCGTTTTTATTGAAAACAAGCACATGGAGAACAGGGGTATGAAAAGAGTAACAGTGAAGGGACATTTTGTCATCTGCGGGTGGAACTTCCGTGGGTGCGACATCTTAGGGGAGCTGCGTGCTGACCAAAAGAGTAAGGACATACCCATAGTCGTCATTGCTAAAAGGGGTCAGGCCTGGCTACGTTACTGACATTCATAGAAATGCTCCCGAAATATGGGGTGATATTGGGACTATAATGGCCTTTTTGGGGGTCAAATCATTTGTTTAAGAACAAAAACAGGATCATGGAAACGTGGTGAAAGCGTCTCTATCAATTTGAAGATTCCCTGCGGCAAGCTGCGGGGAATGCGCTCGCTGTTGCGGTTCAAAAAGACCTTGACTTTCTGGTCTGGTCAGACCAGACTAAATAAAAGGAGGTGATGGCTATGCTCATAACCAATATTTCAGAGGCAAAGGCCCAGTTTTCCGCCCTTATTGAGAAGGTCAGGGCTGGGCAAGAGGTGATCATTGGTAAAGCAGGGAAGCCCGTTGCAAAACTTGTACGGTATGAGCGAAGCGACAAACCGCGCTTACCCGGCGCCCTCCGAGGTAAGATCAAAATAGCCGATGATTTTGACGAACTGCCGAGGGATATTGCCGAAGCATTCGGGATGGTGGATTAATGAACCTCTTGCTTGATACACATGTTCTTTTATGGTGGCTTGATAATCACCCGACCCTTTCCAAGAAAGCAAAGGCTGCAATCGCCGACGGGAAAAACCTGGTTTTTATTAGCGCTGTCATCATTTGGGAAATAAGGATCAAGCAGGAATTAGGGAAACTGGAAATTCCCAGGAATTTTCGGAGGGTATTAGAAGATCAGCCTTTTGAGATATTGGATATCACCGTTGAACACGCGTATGCGGTCGGAGACCTTCCGGCACATCACCGCGACCCGTTTGACAGGATGCTTGTAGCCCAAGCGAAAGTAGAAGGTCTTACTCTTGTGACACGTGATATTCACTTGAAGAAATATAAAATACCGCTTATTGAGGCTTGAGGCCACAGAAAAGCAAGGTGTCGGACCTACACATTAATCTCTCCAAGACGTGGGCCGCAATGCGCAATCCAAAATGACATAACTCAGGGTGTGACCAAGAAATGCTTGATGTATCTCGGGTCGAGATCGTTCAGGGAAACTGATCCATATTCCTTTTCAAGCTCGCCAAAGAGGCGGTCACAGGTTTTGCCCACTCGGCTTAGAATCTCGGTGATATCCTGATCAGATCGCATTTGAAGCCAGTCCAAAAAGGCCTGTTTCATCTTTTTGTCCACCCGATACGGCCTTGCCTCTTTTACCCAAAGATTTCTGAAAAAGACCTTCAATTCCTCGACCGCAAGGGACTCTGTCTCTTCCGGTAGACCCAAGTGGTGTATAGCCCAGCACGTCAAAAGAAGGTTCTTGTAAATAACCGGATGATAGGCTTGAACCGGGTGAGCGACCGCGGTTTGAGCAAACAACAGGGACATGAGGTGATCCAGGGTCATGATCTCATCAAGCACTCTGTGGCAATGTGTGATGTCTTCCAGGGTTTTAAACTCACGGTATGGCTTGCCCTCAGAAAAGCTTGTGTGAAAAAGCGGGCGTTTCTTGAGCAGGCCTTCCAGTATCTCCCCCCAGTCATCCTCCCAGAAGCTGAGATCGAACGACTCCCTGACGAACCAGCTCTCTTTGAGCCATTTTTCTGTCTTCCATCGCAACTTCAGGGCAGCACCATAACCTACGCGAAAGATATGGTGTAAAGGAAACTTTTGAAGTAAGCGAGCGGCCTTCTTCGGGTCTCCGTCAGTCACTTTTTCGAGCCCAATGTCTAAATATCCGCAAGCCTTTCTTACCACATCCGCCAAGCTCTCTTTATCCCGAACCACAAGGTCATCCGCGGAAACGATCTGGTTGCACATTGCAGTAAATTCCATCTGAAGTCGTTCCAGAATATGGCTTTCTTGTGTGCGTTTCAAAGCGATGTAAAAAAGGCCCTGATCCCGGATAAGCAGCGACGTGGAGACAGGCACTGACTGAGAGATCTGTCGGTCTTGTGTGACTTTGCGGAGCTGAGGCTCCTTTTCGAGAAGGCTTTGCGGGTTCAAGTACTGATAGATCCCGACGGCCTCCTCAAAGGGGAGGAAACCGTTTTCAGCCAAGCGAACATTTCTGAATCTGTACATATGCTCTTCTATCTCTGCTGGCAGTACCCCGGCTAACTCCAGCAACACCTGACGAAATCTTTCCAGGTCATGCTCCGCAAGACGCTCGAGCAACCGCCTGATGGGTTGATCGTACTTTTCATGCTTGATCCGAATATAGAAGAGGCCGTCCAGGCTGAAATAGCCCTCGTCGAAATCGGATGGCGATTCATCTTCTTTCCTTATTCTGACTTCAATGTTTTTGAAAAGATGAAGCTCGATAAGCTCGATATGCTCGCGCAGTCCCCAAATCAAGAACCTCTCGGGGTCTGCCTTGAGCAGAAGATCCACCCAGCGATTGACCGAGTCGATTTCCAGACGGTCCTTTGTCCACAGCTCCAGGTCCAACAGGTACTGCCACTGATCATTCGAGGCAAGAGACAGGATCGGAAGGGCATCCTCAGGACCAATCTCCTGGATAAGCCAGAACAGATCTTCTTCGGCCAGCGATTGCACCAGTGTGACAGGTCTGGGCGATTCAAGAATCAGTTCAAGGGCCTTCTTACCGGGGAGCCTCAACAGGTCCTTCGGGCTGATAAGCGGGAAAATCTGTTGTTTATCGGATGGCTTACCTGTGAGTTTTTTCATAAGCAATGATCGGGTACCTCAAGCCATTAGCCCCTTAGACCGGGAACATTCCCAGATTCTCACACCCCTATGAATAAATCCGAAATCCGAATATCGAAATTCGAAACAAATTCAAAATTCAAATACCAAATGTTCAAAACGTTATTCTCTTTCGCACATTATAGAAATGCAAGTATTCGTATGCACATGTCGTTTAGGATTTTGTGCTTTGGACATTCGTATTTGTTTCGTGCTTCGAATTTCGAATTTCGTATTTTCCGGCTTGCCCGGACCGGGTCTCGCCGAGCACGATCCGCTTGGCGTCTGACCA
>JAQYWL010000160.1 GCA_030145035.1 Desulfobacteria bacterium
AGAGCAATGGCGGCTTATCTTTAAGCCAGATGGGGATATGGCCGACGTCATGGCCTTGCCTGGGGCCGTTGTAGAGGGCCAAATCGCTGGACGTTACCTGTTGTCCTCCAGCGTCACAGCAGGCACGGTGATCATTCAAGGGGTAGGCCGGAAGGGGATATTAGCAGGTGCGGATGTTGCAGTAGACCACGAGGCAGCATCCGAGCATGATGTGGATGTGGCATACCAGCCGAGGTCAGGCAGAGCGAGCCTGCGTCCGGCAGAAACAATCAACTTTGAAGAGATGATGCTCAATGCTAGCGACGAATTTGTCCCCGTCTCCACGACCCCTGAAGACATGGCCTGTATCCTTTACACCTCGGGTACCACAGGCCGACCCAAAGGGGTGAAGCTCACAATCAAGAATTTCTTGTGCGAGCAGCAATCTACGGAACAGGCGCTGGATGTAACACCAAAAGACAAAATTATCGGGGTCCTCCCTTTCTTTCATGTGTTCGGGCTTTCAAACGTCCTCCATACAGGGTTGATTCACGGGGCAAGCATCGTCCTGGTCCCCCAATATAGTCCTGGCAACTTGCTAAGAACCATCATGGAGAGTCGTCCAACACTGATGATCGCTATCCCCACCATGTTTGGCCACCTCCTCACGCTGCTCGAACGGAAAAAGGTGCGCCTGCCTGATACCCTCCGATTGTGTCTTTCAGGGGCAGCTCCGTTGCCCAAAGAGATGATTGAAGCCTTTGAAAGGTGTTCAGGATGCCGGGTCCTTGAAGGGTACGGCCTGACTGAAACCGTAGCCGCCTGTTGCCTTACCCCCCCTGATGGTGTTTGCAAGGCAGGCTCTATTGGTGTGCCTCTTCCCGGGTTTGAAATGAAGATCGTGGGTGCGGACGGCAAAGAGCTTGCGACAGGGGAGGTTGGAGAGATCGCCATAAGAGGCGATGGTGTCACCGCAGGCTATTACAACCTTCCGCAAGATACGGAAGAGGCCTTCATGGACGGCTGGTTTCTCGCCGGTGATATAGGATATCAGGACCAGGATGGCTACTTCTTTGTCACAGATCGCAAGAAGGAAATCATCATCAAGGGAGGACTCAATATCTCCCCGAGGGAGGTGGAGGATATTCTCCTGACTCATCCGGTGGTAAAGGAGGCTGCGGTCATTGGTAGAAGAAAGGGGGAACGGGAGGAGATTCTCGCCTTTGTCACAACGAGGGGAGAGGTTTCGGCAAGGGAGCTTGTCAGTCATTGCAAACAGTCCTTGTCAAACTTCAAGGTGCCGGATGAGATCTTTTTCATCGGGATCCTACCCATGAGTGTGACGGGCAAAGTCCTGAAAAAGGAACTCATAGACGATTACCGTGATGAGCGCAAAATCGAACAAAAAGAGACTGGGCCTGGTTCAGTCAATTGAAACGTGGGCAGCATCCTCTCCTGACTTGGTGGCACTTCGCTTTGAAGGGGAGGCCATAACATATAAGGAACTGAACCTCCGGGCCAATCGGGTGGCCAACGGTCTCCAGGGGCTGGGTGTAAGAAAAGGAGACAGGGTCGCCATCATGCTTCCGAACATCCCGGAGTTTGTTTATACCCTTGTCGGCACGTTGAAGCTCGGGGCGGTAGCCGTGCCCTTCAACACCCTGTATAAAGGCGGAGAAATCCTGCACATCCTTAAAAACTCTGGTGCCAAATGCCTCATTGCCTTGACCAACTTTGCCCCCATGATCAATGAAATCCGGCCGGAGCTGCCAGGCCTGGAGCAGGTGATCCTGACCGGGGAGCGCAATATGGTCTTTGCCCACCCTGATAGTACGGCCTTCATACAGTTAATCCTCCAGGGGGATCTTATCAAGGACATAGATGGGGCTTATCAGAAGATGGGTCACATCCTGTTGAAGATCATAGGGGACCTGGGGGTCAAGGAGGCCTGGTACAAGCACCGCGGAAGCATCCGGGTGCGAGGAGACAAAATCGCGACTTTTGTCATCTCTGAGGTGGAAGGCATGGGGCTGATAAATGCGGTGGTCTTTCTGGGACCTCTGGATACGCGAGACTTCTTGCGCGTGGTATGGGTGCCGCCCGAGATCCGGGACAAGGTGGTAGAACCTTTGACTTCTGTGCAACAGGAGACCGGGAAAAGACCTTTGTGGGATCAAGTCAAGGAAACCGTGGTAGCTGCTATAGAACAGGGGTTTCAAGTAGAGATCAAGGAAGGCTCAATGGTCAGGGACGAGCTTTTTGGCTATGAGAAGCTCCGTTCTTTGGCGTACAAACCCCGTTAATTCACAATGATGATCTCATTGCCTTTGATCTTCAACCACTCTATGTTTTTCTTGTGCTCATCACGGTATTTTACGTTCGTCTCTTGAATGTGTGCCATCTCAATCTCGTTTCTACATTCCTGGCAAAGGTACCTGAAACTGGAGGTTATTTTCATGTCGCACCCGCATGCATCACACGTAACTTTCATCTTCTGCCTCCTCGGCTTGGTGCAGCCTGCATCATCTCAACATTTGCGTTTTTAGCATCTTTGAGGTATTTTGTCAAAGAGTGAAGATGTGCCATGAAACCATCCAAGCATTATGACACCTACCGACCCTTCAGAAACCTCAAAGCCCTCCTTGAGGAAACCTCATTCCCGCTGGCTCCCCCCAGTAAAGAAGTTCCAACGGTCAGTGGATCTAAACACGGTGAGTCAAATCTTGAGGATCAAGAAAGGCTTTTTCAAGAAGCGATGGCAGGCGTTGAACCCGCCCCACGCGAGGACGCTTCGATTGAGGTGACTAAAGCCGGCCCCGTCAAGACCTCAGACGAGGATCCTGAAGCTGAGGCCCTGGCACGGTTAGAAAACCTTATCAGAGACGGAGAAGGTTTCACTGTCTCTGACACGCCAGAATATATGGAGGGGATCGGGTACGGCGTCAACCCTGATGTGGCGAAACGTCTCCACCGGGGTGATTTTTCGATTCAGGCCCACATTGATCTGCACGGGCTCGGGGTAGGACCCGCACGGGAGGCCTTTGAACAGTTTTTCAAGGAGGCCCTGTTGTCCGGAAAAAGAGCTGTCTTGGTAATACACGGCCGCGGCCTCTCTTCTCGGGAAGAGCCCGTGCTGAAAACCAAGGTCAAGGAATGGCTTACGTCCGGACGTTGGCGCAAATGGGTCATAGCCTTCACTAGCGCAAGGCCTTGTGACGGGGCCACAGGGGCCACTTATGTCTTGTTGCGGCAGCGCCCTGCCACAAAACGCTACCGCCGGCAGCACCATAGTTTCAAAACCCTTTGACGACTCCATTTTGGCCATTTTTGCCAAATGCTGGCTGTGTGTTAAAGTGCTGTCCTTTTTAGATCATTTGTAATATAAAATCGCTTCGCGATTCCTGCACCTGTCAGGAACAGGTTTAATACAACGCGGCGCCTACTTCGCCATAGTAGCCCTTTCAGCCGTTCGGCCGTCGTAGCCTGCGGCACTATGGCGAAGTCGGCTCGTAGCCAAGGCTACTATGGCGAAGTCGGCGGCTACGACGGCTGAATTCGCCGCTCCAAAAAAGGAAATTCCTGTACAGTCAAAATAATAAACTGAGAAAAAAGATCGGAAAGATAGAAAAATGGAGAAAGGAGGAAGAGACGGGCTAAAGGACATGCTCTGC
>JAQYWL010000053.1 GCA_030145035.1 Desulfobacteria bacterium
AGCTACGAGGATCTCAGTGACCAGATGGTATATCTGGGAGTCATTATTCGAGATACTGACGACGGAGTAAAGGTATTGGGGACAATCAAAAATTCAACGGCAGAAAAAGCGGGATTGCAGAAAAACGATATAGTGACAGCCCTGGACGGAGAGCCGATTGAAACGAAATTCGATCTGACCTATTTAATCGGCCTAAAGAAACCTGGTGAAAAAGGGGTCATAGAAGTGTTACGCGACAAAAAGCCTTTAAGCTTTGAACTCACGTTTCAGGCATGCCGCAACTTAGGGGCTTCGCCCTAACGGGAGTGATGGAGTAATGGAGTAATGGGTATACCTGCCCGCCATTGCCATGTGCCTGCCCGCCATTGCCAGAGATGCTAGCATGTACACTGCATGCCGTATATGGCCATGGCAGGCGGGTGCTGGCATTGTAGCTGCCCAGAGAGCGTGGCGCTGGCAGGCGGGGAGGAATAAGAAATAATTTCTTTCCGCTTTTCCCACCCACTACTCCAGCACTCCAATACTCCATCACTCCATGTGGCTATCACAAGTCAATTGCCACTGAGAAACCTATAATGTCTATGTGCTGCAGGAATTTCAAAACGATCGGTTACCCGGTTTGGATTCTTCTCGGCTTTTTGTTGGCGGGTTGCAATCAGCCCCCATCCGGCCTACCCTTTGATCCTCATATCGAGGGCTTAAAACTGGTCAAATTGATCACAGAGGATGATGCCATCAAGGCCATCAACCAGCTTCACGGGAGGCCGATCAATGTGGTTCGGGGCTTTATAGCCCATTATGAAGGTGTTCATGACAAAGCCACCATATGGGTATCCGAAGCCTCCTCTCAAGAGCTTGCGAAAAGGCAAATTGCGGTTATGATTCACCAGATGAAAAACAATAGAAGCTCACCCTTCAGTCATTATCGCGCTTTGAGCATAAAGGGCCTCGGAGTTATTGCATTTGATGGCATGGGGCAGGTTCATTATGTCTTCAGAGACAACAAATTGGTCTATTGGATTAGCGCGGATGCACAGCGCATGGACAAAATTATGAAGCACGTATACAGGGCTGGATAGACAAGAGTAAAGGACTACAGTGATGGATGATTTTCACTTTCTTCAGCAATGTCTTATCCTTTCATTGCCTGCAGCAAAAAAGGCGGGTGAAGCCATTCTTGCCGTCTATGAGGGTGATATTGATGTCACCTACAAAGAGGACAAGACACCACTGACACTCGCTGATGAAAGGGCCCACACCATCATTTGGAACCAATTATCAACAAAAGCCTTGAAACAGATTCCTATTCTCAGTGAAGAAGGAAAACATGCCCCGTATGATAAGAGAAAAAGGTGGGAATATTTCTGGCTCATCGACCCCCTGGACGGAACCAAGGAGTTCATTAAGCGAAGAGGAGAATTCACCGTAAATATAGCGCTGATCCACAAGAATAGGCCGGTGCTGGGGGTTGTTTTCGTCCCGGCCAGGGGCTTTCTCTATTTTGCCGCACAAGGACTTGGTTCATATAAGCTCGAAAGCACGGACATACTTGCGCGGTTTTTCGATGACAACGGAGGGACGGGAAAGGGTAGCGCGCCGCTTGAGGGTATTGTCGATTTCTCAAAGCGGTTGCCACTCGATCAGCCCAGCACTGGATCAGGAAAAAAACTAACGGTAGTTGGCAGTCGCTCGCATGCCACAAAGGGTCTTGCAGATTTCGTCCAAACACTGAAACAGAAATATGGAGAGGTGGAATTCATCCCTGCAGGTAGTGCCTTGAAATTTGGCTTGATAGCAGAAGGCAGCGCACACATATACCCACGATTCAGCCCAACCATGGAATGGGATACAGCAGCCGGACAGTGTGTTGTTGAACAGAGTGGCGGGGCAGTATTACGCCCGGACGAGAAAACGCCGCTTGACTATAATAAGAGAGATCTTCGCAATCCCGACTTTATCTGCACTGGCAAGGGAAAAGGGGGTCAAATCTTTCCTCTTGACAAATGGCCCTATTGTGCTAATGTTCACCCATGGCTAGGCCACTAAGGATCCAATATCCAGGTGCGTATTACCACGTCACCTGTCGTGGAAACGAGCGGAAGGACATATTTTTGGATGCCCAGGATGAGAATATCTTTCTGGAAAAGCTTTCACTATCCATAGACACCTATAATGTATCCCTTTTGACATATGTGTGTATGCCAAACCATTTCCATTTATTGGTAACTACCCCGGAGGGCAACCTTTCTGAGTTTATGCGCCATTTCAATATCTCCTATACTTCGGCTTTCAATCGGAGACATCGCCGAGCAGGGCATCTTTATCAAGGAAGATATAAGGCTTTTCTGATCGATTCTGATAATTATCTCTTGGCGGTATCCCGTTATATTCAACTGAATCCGATTCGGATTAAGGCTTTTTCGGATAAGCCGGTCAAGGAAAAATGGGATGCACTTTTAAAGTATAAGGCAAGTAGCTTATTGGGATATTTTACGGCAGGCAAAAGAAAGGATTTTGTAAACTATACGATTGTTTTAGATTATATGGGCGGGGATAATCGCAAAGGCTGGCAGGCTTATCGGCGCTTTATGAAATGGGGTATTGAGCAGGAGATAGAAAACCCACTAGAGTTAGGCAAAGGAAATGGGATAGTTGGCGAAGCTGATTTTATTCAATGGATCAAAGAAAAGTTCTTAAGCAAAGAAGCATCCAAAAGAGAGCGGCCAGCATTGAGGGAATTAAGGAAAGAGTTTAAGCCAGAAGAGCTGATTGACCATTTTGTTCATTTGCTCAAGAAGGACCAGAGGGATATTTGCCAGCGGGGCAAGAGATCTTTAGAAAGAACGATGCTAATGGAATTGCTTTACCGTTTCTGCCAGATTAGCCAACCTGAAATCGGGAGGCTGGTAGGCGGGATAGATTACAGTGCAGTTAGTCAGGCCAGGAAGAGGTTGCAGGTCAGGTTGAAGCGAGAGCCAAAATTGAAGAAACGCTTTGATAAATTAAGTGAACAATTGCTTCAATTGTCAAGAGGAAAGATTTGACCCCTTTGGCCCTACTTCAATTGTCAAGAGGAAAGATTTGACCCCTTTGGCCCTACGATCACATTCAAGTGTTTTGGCGTCACCTCCAGGCGAAATGGGGTAGTGGCCATGAAGTCTCCGTCGGCATACAGGTCCATGGAGCCCACGGATTGTACGTACACTGCTCTGGATCGATGCAGCGTGACTTCCTTGTTGTTTACGTGAGCCCCCTTGTAAACCGAGGGAAAGATAGTAAGAACCTTCCACTTTGGCATAGGCCTTACAACACAGATATCCAACAAGGCGTCATCTGATACGGCCCGGGGGGTAATCACCATACCCCTGGCGTATGACCTGATATTGCCAAAGGCGACAAGCATAATATCTCCAAAATACCTCTGCCCATCAAATCTGAGTTCTACGGTCTTTGGCTTATACGAAACAAATTTCAATAAGCCGCCCATAACATGCAACAAAAACGGATTTGACTTTTCTTTTCTTCTTCTGCTGGCAAAAGCAGCTACCTCGGCATCAAAGCCAACACATCCTGTGCCCCCAAAGAACCTGTCATCATTCACTTTGACCAAATCTATCTTTTTGATTCGTCTTTCTTTGATGATCGCGCAAGCAAGGTTTATATCTTTGCTTATCCCCATATTGACCGCAAAATCGTTGCCAGTCCCCAGAGGCACAATCCCCAGCGCAGTCCTTGTGCCGGCTATCCCATTGATAACCTCATTTACAGTCCCGTCACCCCCGCAGGCAATAACAGTTTCATTTCCCCGACCTGCAAGTTCGCCAGACACCTCCGTGATGTGGCCGGGATATTGGCTGGTTATGACACTGCACACCACACCCGCCTCGCGGAGCGTGCGTACCACCACAGGATACATTTTGCTACATTTGCCGCCGCCCGCAATAGGGTTTACGAAGATATTTGCATATGGTGGTTTTCTCAACTGACGATCTTTTTGATTTTATCAGCTTTGTCTTTGATTTTCCTGGCCTGCCGTATACCGGGCACCTGGTCAATGACTCTGTCGGCCAGCTTGTCTTGAACCGATTCGGCCAGCTTGCTCTCAAGGGATTTCTTCTCTGAGGCCGAGTCTTCAGCCGCTGTCTTTTTTTCTGATTCCTTGTCCTTGCTCAACACCTTTTTGATGTTTCGGACCTCCTTGACCGTCTTGCCGAGTCCAGTCCCTATGCCTGGAAGACGTTTGGCCCCAAAAAAGAGCAGGATGATCAGGGCAATAATGAGCAGTTCTGGTACGCCCAGTCCGAACATGGGTGGGTCCTCCTAATAGTATTTCGGATTGCGGATTGCGCCCGCCTGCCACCCGCCCCCGCCTGCCAGCGCCTGGCAGCTCATGTGTTGCATCGACCTTGTTTATTGGCAATGGCGGGCAGGTACCATCGCCAGGTACAGCGGGCAGCTTGAATGCCGACATGCGTGGCAATGGTGGGCAGGGATTGCGGATTGTAAGTGTTCAGGGTGTGGATGTCAATGTCAGGCGACTTCAAGCCCCTTTGGATCAACTGCTGCATCGAGCAGCTTCGCTCCTTCCCTCCCGGACAATATGTCAGCCCACTCCGGCCTTAAGGTGCGAATATCTTCTTTTTTGCCCAAGGCCCAGATACATCCCCCCCCACCAGAGCCGGTAAACCTTGCTCCACAACCATGGGCCAGGGCTTTGTCGATGAGTGCCATGCCCATTTCATCAAAGACCTCGGGCGTCATTTTTCTTCTTATTTCGACCTCCTTATTCATGGCGCGCACAGCAGCACCCCAATCCTTCACGGTCAGGGCCT
>JAQYWL010000276.1 GCA_030145035.1 Desulfobacteria bacterium
GTGCTTAAATTCATCTACAAAGCCTATAATCCCGGTCTGGGCCAGGGAATATTGGAATACTGGAATGATGTAGAAGATAAAAAGACCAAAATCCACTTAAACCCATTATTCCACCATTCCATTATTCCACTATTCCAATTGCGTAGCGAAGCGGAGCTAAGTTCCAAAAAAATCACCGGTTTGAAGGTCACTTGCAATGGCAAAAGTGTTTCGTCCCAGCAGAGGCGAATCAAGGATCCTGTCCAGGATTGAAATTTCTAAGGAGCGGGCCCGTAAGCTCGCTATCGAACAAGCGAGAAATGTCTCAGAGCCCCTTAGCAATGCCCTGGCCATGAAGCTCATAGAGGAAAAATTGATCCAAACGACCAGTAAGGAAGATATTCAGAACCAGATTGCAGCCTCACTTGAGAAATTGGCCCGTTCAGATGAATTTGACATCGATTACCAAATTGCCCCGCTCAGGGACCTTGTGCCACGGCCGCATATCGTAAGTCTCTATCTAACAGCATTCGTCATAGAAGAACTGATCAACCACAGAAGCGTTGAAGACATTTATGGTTCCGATGAAGAGATCTATAACTGTATTAACCGCCAGGTTGCCAGATTTATCCTTCGATGAGGCCATCCTTTCATCCCAGGCTGGTTAACGGCCCTTTTGAGGACCCGGTCCTATTCATACCATTTTTTTTTGAAAAGCGTGCCCTGCTGTTTGACATTGGAGACTTGCACCGCCTGGCCCCGAAAGAAATATTGAAACTTACCCATGGATTCGTAACCCACACCCACATGGACCATTTTGCAGGTTTTGATACCCTGCTGCGTACTTTCCTGGGACGCCAAAAGGCCTTCCACGTCTTTGGCCCAGCCAACTTTCTTCAAAACATTGAGGGGAAGCTGGCAAGCTACACCTGGAACCTGGTTGAAAACTACAGCCATGGTTTTTCCCTGAAGGCTACTGAGGTACATCCAACCTATACCATAAGCCAGGTCTATGACTGCAAAAATGGGTTTAAGTCAAACCAGGCACCAGAGGAGGCCCCTTTTGACGGTACTCTCATCGCAGAACCCGCCTTTTCAGTCCATGCCATCCACCTGGATCATAAGATCCCCTGCCTGGGCTTGAACCTCAAAGAACGGTTTCATGTCAATATCATGAAGGACAGCCTGATAAGGCTCAAGATACCGGTGGGGCTATGGCTGAGACGCTTCAAGGAGGCACTATATGATGAGCATGACCCCGATGAAGATTTTCAGGTAGTCTGGAAAGAGGCCGGAAAAGAGCGCAAAGTTGCGTTCCGCCTGGGTGACCTTGCAAACAAAATCGCCCGTATCTCACCGGGACAGAAGATTACCTACATTGTTGACGTTATCTTTAGCCCTGAAAACGCCAAAAAGATCATTGATTTTGCCCGCAATGCCGACCACCTTTTCATCGAGGCTGCATTTCTTGACTCAGAGCTGGAAATCGCACGCAACAAATATCACCTGACCGCAACACAAGCAGGTACCCTCGCCAGAAAAGCGGGCGTCAAGCAATTTACGCTGTTCCATTTCTCACCCCGATACGCCCACACCGCACACCTGCTGCAAGAAGAGGCTCATCGATCCTTTACAGAAACACCCGGTAGTCCACATTAAAGCTTTGCCTCCATAATCTTGAGGATCTCTTCGTCGGTCCGTATCATTCCATCCTTGGCGATTTTCCCCAGATTGGCAAGCGATTCGCTTACGGTCTGACCGACTATGCCATCGCTGAATGGTATGCCGATTCCACTCATGGCCAAAGCCGTGGCTCTAAAGGCGGCATCCACTGCAGTCATGGTCTTGAGCGCACAGCCGATCTTTGCACCATCACAGATCATCCCGGTGACGTTACCTACCATATTGTTGATGGCAAAGGATATCTCTTTTTCGCCCCCCTCCTGGAGGTAGACCAGGGCGCATGCCAGTCCAATTCCCGCGGCGTTAGAACATCCACAGACTGCGGATAGCGTTCCCAGCACTTCGGTAGTCTTTGAGGTAAAGAGCATCGCCAGCACCAGGGCCTCCTCTATCTTTCCGGCATCCAGATTCCATTCCTTCTCCAGAATTGTGAGTGGGACGGAACAGACTATTCCCTTGTTGCCAGAACCTGCCACCGACATTACCGGAAAGTCTTCTCCCCACATGCGGGCATAGACGCCAGCGCAGACAAGGCCGGCTATCCCAGTCAAAAGATCGCCCTCGATTATCTTGACGAACGATTGAGGAAAGATGGTCAGGCCATGTTCGGCGATCTTGAGATTCAGTTTTGAGCCATTCCGTACCTTTGATCTTGCCTCTTGATTCAAGTTCCTCACAACTTCCAGCATTGCGGAAGTGGAGATAGAAGCGGCCCAACTTCTTGCCGAAATCTCTTTTTGGGTCCCAGGGCCTACATCGGCTTCGAATATGGTTTGCCCGTTCTTGGTGACCAATGTGACATTTGTGTGCGTGCCTTCAATGATACATTGTCCGGTATCTTTTCCGTCGCTTACTTCAAAATCAATAAACAGGTTATCTTTAGTCTTGTCTATTCTTATCTTAATCTTGTCTGAATTGATCAGTTTTGAGGATTTTGTCAGGACCTCTTCGTTTATTTCTCGAAAACACTCCAGTTCGGACTTACTGTTTTTCAGAAAGCACCCAATAGCTGCTGCCCACTTAATGCCGATCTTGTGGCCGCTATGGGGGATTCCTACTGCATGGCAGTTTTTGTATATCTTGGGATCAACAGTCAAGGTAAGGCTGCTGGCCGCACCAGATATCTGCCTGGCTGATGTCATGCCAGCGTAGGCAATAGAAGCCGGCTCGGTGCACCCCAGTGCCGGCACCCATTCTTGATTTAGATATTCGAGAATGTCCATGTTCTCAGAGTAGTTAATGAATTGAATTTTGGCAATCTAAAAGTAGAGCATTGCAAATTGGAAGGAATTCTGATAGATTCCGTAACATGAACGATACGGAAAAAACCAGGTTTCTGAAAAAGATCGCAGACGCTGGTTTTTAAGGGATAAAAAAAGCCCCTGGTGCAAAAATTTGCACCAGGGGCTTGGAACCCGTATGGAGAGCGATCAAGATTATGCGGCTGCGTACAGCCCTCTGCCAACTCTCTTGACTTTCCCCTGCGCAAACGACCTGGAAAGAATGTCCCTAACTTTCTTATCACCAAACCGAGTCTTTTTCGCCAACTCGGGGACACCAACGCCCTTTTTGAACCTCTTCACAATCGTGAGTATCCGGGCAGTCGCTGCGGGCCGAGTGGTTTTAGCTTTCCTGACAACAGCCTTCCTTTTTGCAGGAGCCTTCTTTGTAGCTTTCTTTTTTAGATAGACCCTTTTTGTTGTTTTAGCCTTCGCTTTGGTTGTGCGTTTCTTGGCAACCTTAGCCTTTTCGAGCTTATCCACCTTCTTTGCGATTTGTTCCATCTTCCTTGCGGCTGCTTTGAGCCCCCTGGTTATTGCCTGGAAATCCATTTTCATACTTCTCATTTGCGTCTTCCTCCTCTTTTAGTTTTTGTTTGGTATCGCAAAATTGTGATACCGTCCACCAGTTGAGTATGTTTATCGGCTAACACGCCGATTTACTTTAGCTAGTGCCCATCCATGAATGAATCTATAAATGAAGGGCACTAACGTCAGTTTCCAATTCAGAAATGAGCAATGTTTCGCAAGGTCAAGGAAATTAAGGGATTGCGCGGAGGCGTACATTGGTACGTCGCACAAGCAATCCCGCAGATTGACGCCGAGATTGCGGAAAAGGGCCATTTCTGAATGGAAACTAGCTAAGTCGGCAAAATTTTTTCAGTTATAGAAAGGGAGAAAATCGAGGATTTATGGTGAGTGCAACCGGACGGATCTCCTTTATAAACTGTTGAATACCCGTTACAATGGCATCGGCTATGTCCTCCTGGTAACCAGCACTGTTTAGCCTGCGGCACTCTCTGGGATTCGTTATAAAAGCGACTTCTATCAATATACACGGCATCTCAGCACCAAGTAGTACGTAGAAGGGAGCCTGTTTTACACCGTTGTTTTTGATCCGGTTATATCTTGGTTTCAATTTCCTGATTATGGCTTCTTGAACGTGCCCCGCAAGGCGGCTCGATTCATCTATCTTGGCGTTTTTCATCAGGTCACTCAAGATCGCCTCGAGGTCGCTAATATTTTTGGCTGAGGTGGCATTCTCCCGTGCAGCCACCAGGATGGCGTGTTCATCTGTGGCCAGATTCAAAAAATAGGTCTCAATGCCACGACAAGCCCTCGTCTTGTTGGCATTGGTGTGAATGGAAATAAAAAGGTCGGCATTCTTGGTATTGGCAATGGCGGTGCGTTCTTCAAGCGAAAGAAAGGCATCTCCGTTTCGGGTGAGTATGGCCTCGCATCCAAGCCTCTGACGAATCTTCCTGGCCAGTCTCCGGGAGATCTCCAGGGTCACATTCTTCTCTCGCACACTCTTTAAATATCCAATAGCACCAGGATCTTTGCCCCCATGTCCGGGGTCAATAACAATTCGCTTCACCCCAAGCGCCAGTTGTTTGGCCAGGGCGCCCTTGGGTACCTTGCCTGCCGGTTTTTCCAGTTCGTGTTCAAATCGTTTCTTTGATGCAGTCTTTGATGCGGTTTTCGATGCGACCTTCCCGGGCACACTGCTGACATCGACTACAATACGAAACGGATTGCGTAGAGAGAATATCTTAAGATTGTCGATCGATTTGATATCTAGAACTATCCGAACCGTATCCGGGCTATATTGAGCCACACGGGCACCGCTGAGCAGATCATCTGTGATCGGCACAACCGGTTTTAGCCCGGGCTTGATGCGCGCATGATTCAGATCAATATAAAGGCGCTTAGGCTTTGCAATGCTGGGATCTCTTTTCAACAGGCGGTGTGTATAGCGGACCTCAGATTCTACATCAATGACCACACGCGAGTAGCTTGGGCTGGACCAAAAACGTATGCCCTTCACTTCGGCGAGCGACCCTGCTTGAAGCATAGAACTCTTCTTATGAACGGAAGCCTTTTTGATCGGCGGTGGTGCCTTGGATTTTGAGGCACGTCGGTCGCCCCTGCTCAGCACAGCAATCGCTTTCCTGGCCTTCGACCAGTATGGGCTCTTTGGAAAACGCTTCACCAAGCGCTTGTAATAGTCGATGGCCTGTTGCTTATCGTGTATGCGGCCAGAAAACCCGTGCAACTCAGCATACAGCCGGGCCGTCATAAAAAGGGCGTCATCCGCCCTTGGTCCATTGGATCGGGCTGCGTAGACGGACTGAAACTTTTTTATGCACGCAATCCAATGATGTCGGAACTTTTGTTTTTGAGGGTCTTTCAGGAGCTTTTCAAAACTCAACCTGGCGTGTCGATAGTTTCTTTCGGTTTGGTATCCGCTGGCTATGGGTGGGTGTAAAGCAAACAGCAAAAGTAAAATGAGAAAGAAGATGAACCTAGTTGGAATGGTGGAATGATGGAATAATGGAATAATGGGTTTATTCGTTTGCCCGTTCGTCCATTGACCCGTTGTCCTGTTCAACAAGTGAAATCCTTGAGCGTGAAGCGGGCTGATAGACAAACGGGTAAACCAGCAAACCTGATCGTTAATATATTTTTTTCCGCTTTTATTACCCAATATTCCAATATTCCATTATTCCATTATTTCATGAGTTCTTTTAGTTCGTTTAATTGGTTCAATGCTTCA
>JAQYWL010000501.1 GCA_030145035.1 Desulfobacteria bacterium
GTGCTTTCGTGATTGTCTTTTAAATATTCTGCCAGGAAAAAACACGAATCTTAGAACTATTGTATTTATTTGGGCTTTGGCATTTGTCATTCTTTTGAACTTTGAGCTTTAGCAAACTCAACTAACTCAATAAACCCAATAAACCCAAACATGGAACCACTGATCTACTGGCTCGGGCTAAAAACCGTTCCAGGCGTGGGTAACCGCCTGTTTCTGCATCTTATTCAGCACTTCGGGGAACCCGAAAAGGTTTTCTCTGCCTCAACAGGAGAACTCCTGCAGGTAGAAGGGGTTAATGATCGTCTGGCATCGGTCATTCAAGGCCACAAGATGCCCAAGAAGGTTCAAGAGGACCTCGCCCTTGCTCAGAAGAATGGCGTTAGGATCATCACCTTTTCAGATACTGACTACCCTACCCTTCTGCGCCACATACACGATCCCCCTCCTGTGCTTTATGTGTGTGGCAAACTTCACTCGGACAGCCTGAACATTGCGATTGTGGGGTCGCGAAATGCGACATCTTATGGTCGCACCATAACCGAACGTCTGGGTGGTGGTCTGGCCCGACGTGGCTTTACCGTGGTGAGCGGAATGGCTCGCGGCATTGACGCTGCTGCCCACATAGGGGCGCTATCTGCCGGGGGCAAAACGATCGCTGTGCTGGGATGCGGCCTGGATACTGTATACCCGGCTGAAAACAAGAGCCTTTTTTACCGAATTGCCGAAAGCGGGGCAGTCATCTCGGAATTTCCGTTTTTGACCCCGCCTGAAGCTCACAACTTCCCGGTACGAAACCGGATCATCAGCGGTCTGGCCCTTGGCACCGTCATTGTAGAAGCCACCCATAAGAGTGGCAGCCTCATCACAGCGCGTCTTGCAGCCGAGCAGGGACGTGAGGTATTTGCCGTGCCGGGCAGTATTACGTCCTTCAAGAGTATGGGCACCCATGGCTTGATCAAGCAAGGTGCGAAGCTTGTGGAGCATGTGGATGACATCGTTGAAGAGCTGAACATCGCCCGGCCGATACCATCTATAATTACCGCCGAGTCCGCCAAAGTAGCTACGACGGCCGGAAGGGAAGAGCCGGCCATCTCACTGACATCGGAAGAGAAAAAGATCATAGATGAACTGAGTCCTTATCCAGTGCATATTGATAAGTTGGTTCGACACCTGTCACTTTCAGCAGCACAGGTATCAAGCCTCCTGTTACAGTTGGAGTTGAAGGGCCTGGTGATCCAAAGCCCTGGCAAGCTTTTTGCTAAATGTGAACCCTAGACTTGGGGCTTCGCCCCAATTGGAGTAATGGAGTATTGGAGTGATGGGTTTAATGGTTGGCATTGCCCCCCTAAAATCCGCATTCCGCATTCCGAAATCCGAAATCCGAAATGGAAAGGATCTCCCTTGAGCAAATCCCTTGTTGTTGTTGAGTCGCCCACCAAGATCAGAACCCTGAAGAAATACCTTGGCCCTGATTTTGATGTAGCCGCTACCGTAGGCCACATCAAGGATCTGCCGGTCAAAGAGCTCGGCGTTTCCATAGAACACGGATTCAAGCCCCAATACACAACCGTGCAGGGCAAAGAGAAGGTCATCCGTGCCCTGAGAAAGGCAGCCGGCAACCTGAACGATATCTACCTGGCACCAGACCCGGACCGGGAAGGTGAGGCCATAGCATGGCACACGGCTGAAATTCTCAAGAAAAAGGGGCGCAGATTTCACCGTGTCCTGTTTCATGAGCTGACCCAAAACGCCATACGCGCTGCAATGGCCTCCCCTCAGTCGATAGACAAGCACAAGTTTGAGTCGCAGCAGGCCAGGAGGATCCTGGATCGCCTGGTGGGATATCAGATTTCGCCTATCCTGTGGCAAAAGGTTTTGCGGGGCTTAAGCGCTGGCCGTGTTCAGTCGGTAGCAGTTTGCATGATCTGTGAACGTGAAAGGGAGATTCACGCTTTTCAACCCGAAGAGTATTGGAGCGTCACCGCACAGCTTGAAGGCGAGTCCCCCCCGCCTTTTCTTGCCAGGCTCACCAAGAAACATAACAAGAAGCTTCGCATTCCAGACGAAAAAGCATCTCAGGCCATTCTCAAGGAGCTTGCAAAGGCCCGCTTCAAGGTAGAAAAGGTTGAGCATAAAACGCAGAAGAGAAATCCTCCGCCCCCTCTTACTACGAGTAAACTACAACAGGAGGCGATTCGAAGGCTGCGGTTCTCTGCCAGGAAGACCATGGCGGTCGCCCAGCAGCTTTATGAGGGGCTCGAACTCGACCCCGGCGAACCGGTAGGCCTGATCACTTACATGCGCACCGATTCCACCCGCGTTGCCGAGGAGGCCGTCCATGAGGCCCGGCACTTCATACACGATGAATTTGGCACGGACTACCTTCCGGCGAAACCCAATATCTACAAAAACAAGAAAAGAGCCCAGGACGCACATGAGGCCATACGTCCCACGTCCGTGTTTCGCAAGCCAACAGATATCGCGCGGTTCCTTTCCAATGACCAGATAGCCCTTTATGAGTTGATCTGGAAGCGTTTCGTTGCGTGCCAGATGAAATCAGCTCTTATTGATCAAACCTCAGTCACCATTTCAGCCGGCCCGTACGTTTTTCAGGCCTCAGGATCGGTGATGCGCTTCCCGGGCTTCATGGCTCTGTATCCCCCTTCAAATGACAACGAGAGTCAAACAAAGAACAAGGTGACCCTGCCACCTCTGTCTGACGGGATGCTCTTGAAATGCCATCGACTCGAACCCAAGCAGCATTTTACTCAACCACCCCCGCGGTTTTCCGAAGCATCGCTTGTCAAAGAGCTTGAAGAAAATGGTATCGGAAGACCAAGCACCTATGCAACGATCCTGACTACCATCAGGGGAAAGGGATACGTGGACCTGGTCAAGGGGCTTTTCAGGCCAAGCGAACTCGGTTTTATCGTCAATGATCTCTTGATAGAGAGTTTTCCGGATATCTTGAATGTCGACTTTACCGCGCGAATGGAGGAGAGTCTTGATAAAATCGAGGAAGGCGAAATCGATGCGGTTGCTGTACTAAAAGGTTTTTATAACTCATTCAAGAAGGACCTGGAGCGGGCAGCAAAGGAGATGAACAGTGTCAAAGGCAATGGTTTGGCTGTTCATCTAAACTGCCAGGTGTGTGGCCAACCCCTTAGAATCAAGGTTGGAAAGAATGGACCATTCCTCGCCTGTTCAGGCTACCCGAATTGCAACTTTACACGCAATTACACCCGCAACGAAAAGGGGCAGATTGAGATCGAACAACCAGCCGCGGAACAGCCCACGAATGAAATATGCGGAAAATGCGGAAACCCGATGGTGCGGAAACAGGGGCGTTTTGGCCCGTTCCTGGCCTGCTCGGCCTACCCGGCATGTAAGAACACGCGTTCCTTGAATGCAGAAGCCACCCGCAAGGGAGAGCCCACTGGCGTTAAGTGTCCTGAGAAAGGATGCGATGGGGAGCTTGTTGCGAGAAGATCAAAGCGAGGTAAGCTGTTTTATGGTTGCACCCGTTATCCGAGCTGCACCTTTGCTATATGGGACAAACCCGTACCCCAATCTTGCCCCGAGTGCAGTGCCCCTTTTCTGGTGGAACGAGCTACCAAGAAGGAGGGACCATATCTCAAGTGTTTCAACAAGGAATGCTCTTACAAAGAATCTCTGTAACCGTATTCAAAATCCAAAGCCGAAAAGCTCCAATGCTCCATCACTCCAATACTCCAATACTCCAACACTCCAACACTCCATTTTCCTATTGAAGATGAAATGTCCTTCTTCGCTCCACACCGCTTCTCCGCTCCAGACTACTTCTCCGGTCCGGGCCGCTTCTCCGTTCCACGCTGGTTCGTCTTTCCGGTATGTGGCTACTATAGGAAAATTGCCTTCGATCAATCCCTGAACGTCTGCCTCCGTTGTCTCGCGGTCTAATCTCCACGTTAATCCCTCCCGGATGTGCTTTTGTATAACTAGATATAAAATCGCGGGCATCCTTCATTTTCGCCATAAAGTAGTTTACACTTTTTTTCACCACCCCAGGTTTCAGGTTTCAGTGTTCAGGTTTACCCGCCTTTGGCGGCGCCGTAGGCGACCAGGGTTTCAGACCCGCCTGCCAACGCCTGCGTCACAGCGAGGTTACAATGCCCGCATACACGGCAATGGCGGGCAGGTCTCGCGTTTGTCGCTCCTGACACCTGACACCTGA
>JAQYWL010000189.1 GCA_030145035.1 Desulfobacteria bacterium
GATTTCGCAGATTACACGGATTACTCTAATCACTTGAAGGGCGATGCGAAATCTGTAGGGTTTAATTCCCCGCAGCTTGCTGCGATAGAAAAGATAAAACACTTATTTTGATACCCCGCGGCTTGCCGCGGGGTAGTTCATTTCCGCAATCCAAAATTGGCGTGGCCGTATTTGTCACGGTCTAATGTTCTACTGTTACAGGACACGCAGATGTAACAGAGTTGCGGTTTGAAGCTTTACTTTGCCGCTCTTTCGTGATAGATACCAACCCAAATTACTAAGTATATTCCCAACTTATTCCCAACTTACCCGAAATCCCTGAACAAGAAACAGATCGGGAATCAAATCGAGGAAACATGAGCGAATATCAATATTATGAATTTCAGGTCATTGACAAGCCCTTAAACGAAAAAAGCCTTGAGGCGCTTAGACATCTGTCTTCAAGAGCGCATATAACTTCCACAAGTTTTGTAAACACTTACAATTATGGTGATTTTAGAGGTAATCCATTAAAACTGATGGAAAAATATTTTGATGCCTTTCTTTATGTAGCCAACTGGGGGACGCACTGGTTCATGTTAAGGGCTCCGTGTAAACTGCTCAAAGGCGATTTGATAAAAAAGTATTGTATGGGAGACAGCGCAACCATCCATAAAAAAAGCGAACACCTGATTTTTGAGTTCACTTCAGAAACAGAGGACCATGAGTGGGAGGAGGGCGAAGGGTGGCTTTCATCGTTGATTTCATTACGTTCGGATATCATTTATGGAGATTACCGCTGTCTGTATCTGGCTTGGCTTTTTTGCGCCCAGAGCGGTGAAATTGATGACGATGATCTGGAGCCGCCGGTGCCGCCAAATTTAGGTAATCTGAATGCGCCGCTTAAAAGCTTTGTCGATTTTATGAGGATCGATACGGACCTTATCGCTGTTGCGGCTGAAAACAGTGCCGCTAAGAAAAAGACGAAAAAAGATGACGAGGTATTGAAAAATTGGACCAGAAGCCTATCCGCAAATGAAAAAAATGAAATCATATTCAGGCTGGTCAATGACAACGATCCCCATCTCGGAATGGAGCTTGCGCAAGAGTTTCAAAAGTCAATGACCGCCGATGACATACATACCAAAGGTAAGAAACCGCGAACTGTTTCAGAACTGCTTCAAAAAGCCGAAGCATATGCCGAAGAAAGGAAACGCCGGATAGCTGAGCAACAGGAGAAGGAAAGAGTTCAGCGGGAACAGGAAGCAGCTATTGAAAGAGAAAAATATTTAAATGACCTTTCCAAACGAGAGGATGCTGTTTGGAAAAAAGTAGATGTTCTCATCGAAACAAAAAAACAAAAAGAATATGATGAGGCTGTTAAGCTGTTGGTTGACCTGCGTGATCTGGGTAAAAAAAGTGGCAAGATTTCCAGGTTCAACAACCGATTGGGAGATATTCACGAAAAACACATTAGAAAACCAAGCTTTATCAGGCGTCTAAAAGAAAAGAATTTAAAAAGGTAAACGCCAATGTAAAACATGTGCAATGGGGACGGGCATAAACATATAAGCATCTTCCTTCAAATTATGGTTTTGAAGCGATGGAAGGCATCTGTCAGGAAGGGTGTTTATTTCTATCCGCTATGAGCCGAAGAGACGCTAAGCCTGATAGGATCGAACCAGGGGTCTCATATACATCGAAAGAGGAACTTCACCCTCGATTCGGTTATGCTGTTCCAAAGACTCAGGTGGCCTATGTCCGAAAGGACCTCCCGAATTGCGTAAAGAAATTTGTACTGGAGCACGAACTATATCACCTTAGAGATAAAGCCAGATCGTGGTTCTGGAGGGAGATCAAGGCAAACACCGTTAGTGCTTTGAAACATCCTTTGAGATTTACTCTGTGCTTGTTCTTGAGTCTCACGCCTTCAAGGCTGCGGTATTATGCACGGCGAATCAAACGTGGTGAATAGAAGAGACGAGGGGTCGCCCGTGTTGGCACTGAATTGAGCGACCAAGTGCGCCAATTGTCAAGAGGAAAGATTTGACCCCATTGGTGCCCTTTGACCCCATTGGTGCCCCCATTGGTGCCTGTATGATCCCGAAAAGATTCTATCCTCTTATCAATGAACTCATAATCCGTCAGAATACTCCTGAAGCGAATTTCATTTTCACTGAGTATTTCGAATTGCTATATGTCAGGCTCTTTCATCACATCAGGTGCAATTTCGTAAAACCTATTACCTTCAATCCACCATTTACCTTTCTGTGTGGATTTGTAGAGCCCTTCTTCAGTATGATGAAAAAAAATAATCGAGTATGTTCCATCTTCTGAACGGTTCTGTATCCATGTACGCAATAATTTCCCTCCACAATCCACATGTTTACCCTCCCATGTTCCGATAAACATATGCCTTTTATCTTCCAGTACTTTGTTCTGGGGAGTGTTATCCATGGTTCCACATCCAGCCTGGAGGATGATTATCAAGAATAGAGGTACTATTTTGAATCTTTTCACCTTTTCCCCATAAGCTAATTTTAGTCCAGAACGCCGAAAAGCCGCGTTTGCTTTACTGAATGATTCCACACAAAATAGATAGACAAGAAAGGGAATGCCCTTCGGTCTTACAAGTTTCAGTTTGAGGTTCCATGGGTCCGGTACAACGCTCAATTGCTCACAATCTTCATCTATCTTCGACTTTCTCGCCATCATGAACCGGCTCTAAAGAGATTACTTAGAAACTGTAAAACTAAAGATGTCCCCAAACTTCCTCCCTGCCCGCGTCCTAAACCCGATTTGTCAAGAGGAAAGATTTGACCCCAATCTCCTCCAAGCAATCATCAAGGCATATCGGGACAAGACAAAGATCGAAGATGTCTTTAAAAACGTAAAGTCGTTCTTAAAGCTCAGGCCCTTTTTCGTAAATACAGATGCTCGTGTCAAAGCCGTCTATACTATTTGCATACTTGCCTATTTTATAAACAGATATCTCTCAAACCAGCGAAAAGCAATAGGGGAAAAGGACTTCCTGAATTCCAAAGAGCTTTATGCTCCGTTTAAGGATATTGATATCGCAACTCTTGAGGACAGTAATACCGGCCAAACCATAAAGAAAGCCGTTAAACTGCCGCCAAGCACAGAAAGATTATTGGACAAAATTGGAATGTCTCGCGTCGCTTTAGAGCACTAAAAATAAGGGTTTCATGAAACGTGTAGTCGCAGAAATAATATTGGTAACCATTTGATACTATTTGTTTTTGTGGTTTGAGTCCGGAGCCTCGGTTATAATGCAAGACCTGACCCCAGCTTTTTTTTCTGCTTGACAGGAGGGGCTATAGGATGTCCCCCTCTCCTGCATAGTTCACAATTCAACATACCTTTCCAATCTGCAATATATAAGCTAATTGGCGGTTTTTATTCTTTTGAGTATATCTTTCAACAATTCTATCCCTTTTTGCGCCTTCAATAGGTCATAAACCCCTACTACAAAAGATCCTTCCTGTACCACAAGAATGTTTTTGTGGTATGGTTCTTGTGAAACAAATCCATATTCTCCAAATCCATTGAGAGGTATGCATTTCTTCCCGGACCTCCGCAAAAAATCTTTGTGCTCATCAAAGGAACTGACAGCATCTCCACTTGAGCGGAAAAAGGCCACAAATGCCGAAACAACGTCGTCCTCAATTCTGTAGTCACAAATGAGGCCTCTATCCAAGAATGCATGGCCAAGAATGCCGCCCTTTACATACCTCTCAGATCCCTCAATTCTTCCAAATTCAGAGAGATAAGAAAGCTCATAAGGGGGCGAAATACCACCCTGTATTTTTTCCGCCACCTTTCGGGCCATAATTACGTGTTCCGTTTTCCGCTGTTCACCCTCAACAAAGGATAGTATCTCAACATAGTACCTGTCTTTATAGAAAACAACGTAACCATCTGCGCCAAAAGATGCTGCACCGATTTTCAAAGATGATGACTCTCTACCTCTTTTTGACTGAAACACACCAAAGGCATTGAGCTTTTCTCCCATATCATAGATATCAATGGTTATAGAGTCGCTGCTTTCTGATCCAGAAGAATAGTTCGCCCCTACCAATGAAACAAACCCGTATGAAATATAGAAATCTGCTTCACCATTAATGTACTTATAGAGATTTTGGGGACTATAGCGGTACGGCTTGTTTGCCATCTGCCATCCTGGTATTTCCAAACTATTGGGCAGCAGAGTATTCCCCCGCGCAGAAGCAATCCCCAAGGCAGACCAACAGCCGAGGAAAATCATGACTACGGAGAGCGCAGCACGGAGTAGAACTGATCGCGTGCCCCTTACATTATTATGCAAGAGCAGTATGTGCATAGCGCATTCGTTCTTCTATCTTTATTCCATTCACGCATTTACAGGTGGGTGTGGAGCAACTCATACACGCCTGTGCATTTTCTTCAGTGGACAGCTCGCGGTAGGTAACGCGCGCAAGCTCCAGGTCACCATACCCCTCCCAGTACATAAGGGAGCGGTGAACAGAAGAGACGTCAACATGTCTGCTGCATGAAGAAGAGCATTCACCACACCTGACACAGTAGCGGTCCTTAATGGCAGCATAATAGGCATCGAGGACCTTTCTATCACTCCAGCCGGACTTTTTCCCTACAGCAGCCATGTTTTGTTCTAGCTGCTCCCTGTTAACCATCCCAGGTATTGCACAAGCAACAAAATCGTGATCGAGGACCCACTTTAAGGCGGCTTGATGGGGATTTAAACCTCCCCTCACACCTTTGCCATATCCACCTGCCTGGGTTTTCATGGAAATAATACCCACCTGTCTACTCCGTGCAAGTCTCAATGCCTCAATATGCTCAGGGGGACTCTTGAAATTGTGTGTTGCCAAAAATACGTCGTAAAAATTGGCCTTTAAAGCCTGGTTTACAATTTCCACGTAAGGACGTCCTTCCACATGAAAAGAAATACCCACAAAGCGTGCCTTTCCAGCCCTCTTTTGCTTTTCAAGGAAGCTAATCATGTCCTCATTCACCGGGCAGTTAGAATCTTTAATGCTATGGAGAAAGAGTACATCTACATAGTCAGTCTGCAGCCTCTGTAAACTCTTATCCATCATTTTTTCCATATCCGCTGTATCCCGCAGCTGCATGATCCCCATGCGCTTACGGTAAGGAGGAATCTTCGTGGCAATAAAGACCTTAGCTCTTCCATAGTCCTTGAGCACGCCACCTAGCATCTTTTCATTATTCCCATTCTGATATGTGTGAGCCGTGTCAAAATAATTAATCCCCATCTCCAGAGCCTCAAACAAGACAGCAGGCTCTGTCAGCCGCATTACGCCAAAACTAAGGGCTGATACCTTCAACCCTGTTTTTCCGAGAATCCGGTATTCCGTACTTGGCAATGTCTTTGCGCTTTCACTTTGTTTATCTTTCCCCAGAGCAGCCCCTAATGAAAGGGGATTGATGAGCAGATTGCTGCACGCGCATGTTGCGCTGACACCTTTTAAGAATTGACGGCGCGTTAACTGTTTTTTAGCCATTGCACTACCTCCTTACTGCTCAGTGTTGATTATCGTTTCCTCTCTCTACTCCCAGACCAGGGTCGTTCAGATCTTTCATTTTGATAATCCACAATTTTCGGACACAGCGCAAGCGCAATTTGTCAAATCAAAAAATCTGACCCTACGCCTCAATCTGTCAAGAATGAAGACTCTAACCCCCGGTTTTTGCGTTTCTTCTATAAGGGACCCTATTATTTGTAAGTGAACGAATCCTAACCGGTTAGTCCTCCTTTGGGGGAGACTGGATTGTTAGCACAGGGCACGGAGCAAGCCTGACGACCTTCTCAGCTACCGATCCGAATATGAACCTTCGCCAGCCCGTCAGACCATGCGTTCCTATCACAGTAATGTCTGCATTCTCATCAGCAGCCGTCCTTACGATTTCATCACCGGGATCTCCTACAACTACCTTCGTACGTATTCTAACTTTCTCGGATATCCTTTTCTCGACCACTTCCCGGAGCTCTTCCTTTGCACGAGCTTGCGCTGTCTCCACATCCGAGGGTGTATAAAAATCTGCGGAAGTCGGTATGTCAATCACTAGGGGGAGAACGTGAACCAGAACTAATGTAGCAGAGAAATGCAAGGATAGCTCGTTCGCAGCATTCAACGCTTTGTAAGATGGTTCACTAAAGTCTGTTGGGCAGAGGATTTTCCTAAGAGGCAACATTGAGACCCCTCCTTGCTACACGATAACAGCGTGAAACCAGGGCGGCTCTTTAGTTTTGCTGGTTTCCCTTTGAGGTTCCATGGGTACGCTACAACGCTCAATTGCTCTACCCTCGACTTACCACCAAGAACCGGCTCTAAAAGGATTGCTTAGAAACTGGAAAACTAAAAGGAGTTCCCAAATTCAACCCGAATATTTAAGATTTAAGATGCGACCCTCTCGTCTCATGCTTAAGTGGTTGGTTTATCAAGGGATTCGGAAAGCACATACCTCACTTTTGTTACTTTATTACCAGCGTCCCCATTCCTGAAAGGGTTACTTTGAAACTGTAAAACTAAAGAGCGTCGCCAAACTTTTCCTAGAATGTCAATATTTCATGGATGCCCCCTTTGAACGTCCCCTTTGAAAGTATCTGGACTTCAGAAAAGAGAATGAAGACCTCGGATCAAGGTAGTGGTTTCCTCAAGAGGTGACCGGGAGTATGACCAGATGTTCGAGCAGGGGAAGTACTCAATAGCCATCATCGTACGGGTAACGGATGTGGCGTTAGGAACCAAGTAGAAAAGCCTCTCAACACAGTACAGTCGTTCCTCCTTATGGGGCAGGCAGAGTTGACAGGGTCACTGAGTTGCCCTCTTCTTCTTTCTGCGGGAAAGAATCTCGTCATATAGTTCATCAACAGTTGTATCTTTGAAATAGCGATATCTTTCCTTGGCATAATCACCACTTCCGCGTTCGTAACTCATATTGAACCTTAAAGTTTCGGCCAATCCCATCTCTCTTAGTAAAATTCGAAACGCCCTTTTTTGGATATCCATATCTGTGTGATATTCTGTTACGCTTTTCATAAACCCTCCGTAAGAACATATTCTATTGGATTCATAATCTTTATGGTTTTATCTGATGTCACTTTCTTGGCCTTCTTTAGGAAAGAATCGTCGCAGGTTATAAGAAAATGTACTTTCCCCTGAATGGCAGCAGCCAGATGGAGCGCGTCCATACCATTCAAGCCAGCATTCTCAAAGGTCTTTGCCTGCTTTTTTGTCGTAGCACTGACTTTGATTTTTCTGTCAGCCTTAGATATCAACTCGTCAATCCTTATCTTAACCGAATAGTGCGGATTCTTGCTGTTTTCCAGATCAGTAACTTCAGACAGAATCAGCTTGGAGTTCCTCAAGTCGATATCCGACAAGATCTGAAAGAGGGCTTCCGTTTCCAACTTGATCCTTGCCTGACCCTGATCGTCAAATGGCCTGTTTAACGTGCTGTTATTAAGATAAATTCGTTTCACTATTCGCTTGCCTACCTTCGCTTCTCAGTACATTCTTGCCTCACGGGTCTTTCCTGAAGGCTTCTGACCTTATCCTCTTTTCTCATAACATGCAACCGGGCTAAAAGTCTAACACTTTGAGTCCATCAGAAGGA
>JAQYWL010000541.1 GCA_030145035.1 Desulfobacteria bacterium
CAAGATCTGTCCGAACGGCATAATACTGCATTGGCACAAGGTAGCCAAGGTCTTGCAGTTCCACCCGTGAAATTTCAAAGGCAACTTCATCAAAAATATCAAGTGCTGATCGACCATCCGACCTTCTGGGAGTAGCGGTCATGCCAAGCAAGAGGGAGTTTGACTTCTGGTTTTCATTAAAGTAGCTTATAACCTCGGACCAACTAGGAGCAAGCGCCCGATGACATTCATCACAGATAATTACGGAAAAATCTTTTGGATCAAATCTCTCTTTTCTTCGGATTAGAGACTGGACAGAAGCGATGGTAACATGTGAATTACGTGAAGATGAACGAGAGCCCTGTTCTATCTGAACATTTGCAGAAGGTAAGTGGCTGCTTATTGTTTGCCACGTCTGGTCTAAAATCTCTTCTCGGTGTGCAACAAATAATATCTTGCCGATATCTGAAGGATTTATTAACTTTTCAATAATCAATGTTGCAATAACGGTTTTTCCCGCACCAGTGGGTAGATGGAGAAGCATTTTATTTAGCCCGTTATTATAACGGGAAATCACAGCTTCAACCGCCTTCTTTTGATAGGGTCTTGGAGAAAATCTCATTGTTCTCCCTTTCAATGAGGTAACGGTGGTGTCTGTCTGAACGAAACCCCTGTCTTTCGGTGAGTTCCCCCAATGACGCCTTTGGCATTACTGATGATCCGATGGACCCAAACGTATCTTATGTCCCATCAACCATGCAGTCTTATAGTGCAGAATCTGAGGGCTCGTCAAGCATCCGCTGCATCTCAGCCACGGAAACGCCTACTTCGTCCATGGCCATGAGGTCTTCACCGATCTTTGGCGTACCAAGCTCTTGAGGTTTGGCTCAGCCATGCGGATGTGTCGGTTGTTGATAACTTGCCAACAGTTACACTCGTCAACCAATCAATTTCATTGTAGATCTCTAATGAAAATCGCAACTTTTGTCAAGGTGTGGGCGAGATTCGGGTCAACCCACAGCCTGGAAGGTGGTTTTCAGGACCTGGGCCGCACAATCTATGTTTGTTCAACTCGGCATGCCCTGTCAGCAGTTTGACGGATTTCCATCTCCTCTTATACATGTTTTGCCAGATTTACGGCTCCCACCCATCAGTAAGAATCCTTCAACATTATGATATCGCAATGATTGTTTGTGTATCCAAGCCAGAAATACAATCTTGGCACGAAACTGGCTACCAAAGCACCATGATCTGTTTTTGCCCTTCTTTTGTGAGCCGCATCTTTTGGCTATTGGACCGCAATAGTACGAAACTTTCAGATGACCCCTTGAAAGGCGAGTGTGTTATGTCTGCGCAACCTTTTCTGCCTCGATTGACCGCCTATTTCTTGGCGCTTGGTTTCCTCACACTGATTCATCCGTCCTTCACGTTTGCTGTCCAAGAAGGCCCTTGGCCGGTCCTTGATGACTTTCCCCTGCCGGAATCTGTAAGCCTGTGCTCTGAGCCAATGCCCCTTGAAGACCTCCGAGTTTCGGAAATGCTTGACCGGGAGTTTACTATTCTTGTCTGGGATCGGGCACAAGTTTTTCTGTGGCTAAAACGGGCGGGACGTTATTTCCCGCACATCGAAAAGAAGCTAACTGAAGCGGACATGCCCGAAGATTTGAAGTACCTTGCAGTAGCTGAGAGTTCCCTTCTCACCTATGTCAGATCTAGCAAGGGAGCCATGGGAGCATGGCAGCTTATGTCGCAAACTGCTCGAAGGTGCGGCCTTCGCAAGGACCGTGTGATAGATGAGCGGCTAAACTTCGAGCAATCTACTGAGGCAGCCCTCAAGTATCTCAAAGAGCTTAAGGACGAATTCGGTACGTGGACGTTGGCGATAGCCGCTTACAATTGTGGCGAGGTTCGCCTGAGAAAAGAAATAGAGGCACAGAAAGTTGCCGACTACTACAGGCTTAATCTGCCTCAAGAGACTGAGCGATTTGTCTTCCGCATCTCGGCTATCAAGATTATTATGGAAAACCCTGAGCGCTATGGATACAGCCTTTCACACAAACGAGTATACAAACCTGTCGAATACGATTCAGTGCCGGTCCAAATCAAGGTCCCGCTCCATATGACCGATGTTGCCGTTGCCTTAGACACAGATTTCAAGGTTCTCAAAGAACTCAATCCGCAAATCTCTGGCTACTATCTGCCCAGCGGGCCTTACACGCTCATGGTTCCATCCGGACAGGGATCCAGAGTGGCCTCTGTCTTGAAGCAGCTTACGCTCGCCGCCTCACACCACATGGACGGGGATTCTGAACCTCGTTATTTAGTGGTTCGACAGGGCGATACTTTATCCGCTATTGCCAGGCGAACAGGAGTCTCTGTAGCCACGCTGAGAAAAGTTAACGGAATCCAAGGTTCCTTAATCATGGCAGGACAAAAACTTGGGCTGAAACATTAGCCGGGGGAAAGTTATGATTGCGGTTAGAAACCTAAACAATTCGGGGTCTTGAAAAGTATAACGTTATAGCAGGCAGTTGTGTTTTGGAAAGTCTGCCTTCCGATGAAGATAAATGACAGAAATCGATAGCCCGGAAACTTGCTTTTTGAGTGGAGATGGCCAAATGACATCTTTATTCCCCAGATCCTGACCCTCTGGTCACAGAATGATGACAGCTATACTCTCAGATTCTGCTTCTTTGATTGCAAGGTTTCGATGAACTTGCCGCTATAACACCTGCAAGCGACAGGTTCAAATATAGCCAATAGCACCTGTTTGAGTTGGTATGCTGTGGCTTTTCCTTTATGATTTTGGATACTTATTCTTGGGTGACCGTCTCGACGCTTTCCTTCCTGCGACTTCGCATAAACCACGCTTTGATAACGGACTGCACAAGGGTGGCCAGGGGAATGGCGAAAAAGACTCCCCAGAAACCCAAGGTCCCCCCGAATACCAGTACCGCCACAATGATTGCAACCGGGTGAAGATTTACGACCTCGGAAAACAGCAATGCAACCAACACGTTTCCGTCCAGTATCTGAATCACAACATAAGCGGCAACCACATAACCAAAATCGTGACCCCATCCCCACTGAAAGTAGGCGATCGATGCCACAGGCAAAGTCATTGTAACGGCGCCAATGTAAGGTATAAGGACCGACAATCCGACGAAGAAACTTATCAGCATAGCAAAGTTTAGGCCCAAGATTGTGAAGATAACATAGCTGGCTGACCATACGATCAGGATCTCCCAGACCTTGCCACGCACATAGTTTCCGATCTGTTGGTCCACTTCGTGCCACACCTCAGTCACGAGACTTCGCTCATCTGGCAAAAAACCAGTCATCCACTGCAGCAAACGTTCCTTGTCTTTCAACAAAAAGAAAACCAACAGCGGCATGAGGAAGATGTAGACCAGAATCCAGATGAGAAAACGAACTGACGCCACGGAAAGAGACAGTATCCGCTGTCCCAAACTAGTCAATTCCGACCGTAATACATTGATAATGTCTATGACCTGTTGTTCGGAAATGAAATCCGGATACTGCTCGGGTAGACGCAACAGTTCTCGTTGGGTCCAGGAAATCATGGAGGGTAGTTCCTGAAACAGCTGTCCTACCTGTTGCCACAAAAGCGGAAGCAACCCTAACAACAAGAACAGCAGAAAAGCGATAAAGGTAAGAAAAACCAACAGCACGGCAGCTGGACGCGGTATCTTCCGTCGCTCAAGGGCGCCCGCCGGCCCCTGGAGCAGGTACGCAATCACCACACTGGCAAGCACCGGAGCAAGCATTTTTCCAAAAATAAGGACAACTATGGAACCGACGATGAGCACAACAACCAGGACGACGACCTGGGGGTCAGAAAAGCGGCGCTGGAACCAGCTACTGATGAGATTCATGACACAGCTCTCTTAATCCAACCGTTCACGGGGTGGCATGCTTCTTTCCACTCCAATGCCTCCAACCCTTGTTTTTCCAGAAATTTAGCAACGGGGGCATTCCTTGCCCCCTCCGCATTCCACCTCCGTTGCACTCCGGTGGCTGCGGTCTCCCCCTTTGCTAAGTTTCTGGAAAAGCTAAGGGTTTCCGCCAAGCCGCTCAAAATCAAACAGCTGAATGTAACCACCCTCGGAACAAAGAGGGACGTTGTTAAGTAACCAAGTAACTCACTCAAGGAGTTGATGGTTTTCTTTTCTAGCGATCCTTTCCCCCTTGTTCACCGCATACCCTACTCCAGCAGGCGTCATGTTAAGGTGTTTTGCCAAATCCGTCAATGCATATCCCAACTCTCGTACACACCAGTAACAAAACAAGCTCCTGGCCTCTGCGCGGATCTTTCGGCGGCTTCTGGAATAGAGATCATCAGGCTCTACATCGTATATCTGGCAAACCCTCTGTTCAACCTTTTTCAGATCGTAGCCCTTGCTCTTGAGCTTATAATGCCGCTCAAGCTTTTCATTAGCCTCTTCAAGTACCTCAAGCACAAACTCGCTGTCGCCGAGTATCCTCTGGTCTCCCTTGACTTGATCCTTACCCTTTTGCCTCGACTTCCTCGCCTCTGTCCACCCCCCAAGACTCCGTATCAGCCCACCACCAATAAGCTCTGGACGACGACCCTGATCAACACCAGACCTTACGTATGAAAGATACCCCTTTCTGGCTGCACCTACCCTCTTGCCAAAATACGAAAGCACATACCGCACGTCCTGCCACTCGCATTTTCTCCTGCCCAGCAATACACTGTGACCACTGTACTTGTACCGGTTCAACTCACCAAACGTAGAAACCAACTTCGCCCTCAATGGATTGAGATGAATATAGCGGACCAGTTCTTTCAGATACGCATCTTCCTGGCAGATAATCGACTTGTATCGGTTCTGGAAAAGATGTCCGTGACGATTGTGCCTCTTGTTAAAGGCCACCGCATAGCCGGTCAACAAACGCCTCATCACCGTAGACAGATCTACATCGCCTGTACGAAATAAAAAATGGGCATGATTGCTCATCAATGCCCACCCATAGCAAAGCATCTTGGTTTCAGCCAAGATAGTGCTCAAACGGTCAATGAAATCCTCAAAGTCCGCCTTCCCCCAAAATATCTTCCGACGCTCTATGCCACGGATGATTACGTGATGTAATACCCCGGCCGCGTCCAATCGTGCTTGCCTCGGCATGACTTGGCACATAACATACACCGTGCTCCAAGTCAAGTTACTTTGTTACTTAACAACGTCCCCTTTAGTCTTCCAGTTCTTTGTGCTCCGAGTTCTGCAATTGATTGCCAGGCTTCTCAGTATCGACCACTTTCAAATGATCGCGATGCCTGTCCGTGGTAAGTGAATCAAGACAAGAAGTACTGGCCATATTTATTTCCTCCAACCATCCCTCATCACTGCAGGTGAAGTGGTTTGAATAACTCTGGCTTAATAGTGTTATGCTGCAAATCCCAAGCTATATCGACGCGAAGAGTTCATAACACTCACCACCTCGTAAGAAGTCTGGCTCTCTGTTGGGCAACACACACCGCCTACAAGTTCTTGGCTGCCCAAAGGACTGCCTGCAGACGGTTAGGAGCATTGATCTTCTTACAAATATTGTATACGCAAGTGTGGACCGTATGAGGGCTCACGCAAAGTTTGCCAGCAATTTCCTGATTGTTGAACCCGATGGCCATGTGGGCAAGAATCTCAACCTCCCCTCGACTGAGAACTGAGCTACCTGTCTCGGAGGGGCTGGCCTTGCCCTCATTTTCTAAGACACAACTGGTCATAACCTGCCTCCAAAGCCACAGCTGTCCGTTGGGAATGAGCCACAGACCTTTCCGAAACGATTCGTCCGCATACTCTTTTACCATAATCCAGCCAAGATATATTACGGAATAATTACCAGGATAATACGAGTAAAAAGGTGGTATTATTAGAGGGATAACAAGTATGATCTGAGGTTTACTGGTTGGTGCTTCAAACCAAATTTCGCTCTAATGTTCTCTCTGTGAGACTCCACTGCTCTGGCAGAGACATTTAACAATTCAGCAATCTCTTTGTTTGTTTTCCCCTCCTTTACCAAAGCAGCTACCTGGATTTCTCTAGGGGTGAAGCCCGTGTACTTTGAAGACAAGCTTCGCAGGAATGGAGAGACAATGTCATTTAGAAGTGATTCGATGATGCTTGTATAAGCCATCTGTTTAGCATCTAATCGGGTATTTCTTAATGTCTCAACGTAAGGCAAAACCAGCTCCTTGACGTTGCCAACAACGTTTTCTTCAAGCTCAGCCTTGTCTTCCTCCCTACGTCTTAGCAAGACTTTCAACGCCGTGTTCAGTTCCTCAAGGCTAAGGGCCTGAGCCTTCAATGCTTCCTTTCTCTCCCGCAGTTTCTTCTCTGCCCACTTCCGCTCGGTGATGTCCAATGCGGTAAAAGTCACCCTACGGGTGAGATCATTGGGATCGACAGCACTCGAACTCAACAGCACATTAATCACTTCTCCATCCTTCCGCTGCCAGCGCGTTTCCACGGTTCCTATTCCCCGCTCCCGGATCTGCGCGTACTTCTTCCTGCCTACGTACTCGTAGTCTTCGTCGCTGGGGTAGAGGATTCTAGCGTTCTGTTCCAGCAGCTCCTCCCTGGAATAGCCAACCATTTCACATATCCGGTCATTCACTTCCTTGAGCACCCGATTGCTGACCAGGCCAATACCTGCCGGCGCGGCTCTAAATATGCTATATAACTTGGCTTCGCTCTTCCGTAGCGCCTCCTCGGATTGCGCGCGCGAAGTGATGTCTACAATGTTCCCCAATATGGCAGGCCTCCCCTTATACTCTATCCGGGTATTTCTCCTCACAATCCATATGGTTTCTCCGTCTTTTGTCAGACCCCTCGCCTCATATTCCAATGGAGCCTCTTCTCCCTTTAGCCTTTTTGCTCTTATCTCATCGGTCAAGGCCACGTCTTCAGGATGGACAAGCTTGCAGGATTCCAGCCCTATCAATTCATCTCTTGAATACCCGTAAATTTCGGCAAACCTGTTGTTGGCAAATACGATCTTTCCGTTCTGGTCGATGTAGATACCAGTCAACGAGCTTTCAACCAATATGCTGTATTCTCTTTCTGAGTCCCGCAGCGCCTCCTCTGCCCGCTTTCGTTCAGCTATCTCCTGTTTCAGATCAACATTGGCCCTTGAAAGCTCAGCAGTTCGTTCCTCCACCCGGCGTTCCAATTGTTCGTGGGCCTCTCGCAACGCCTTCTCTGCCCGTTTGCGCTCTGTAGTGTCCCTGACAATTCCTGTAGCGTGCCATTTTCCCTTTATCTTGACGGCTGACACTGAGAGTTCCATAGGGAATATGGTTCCATCTTTTTTCACCGCCTCCAACTCAAGTGTTTTGCCAACAACAGGCCCATGGCCTGTTCTGTTGAATGTGACAATGCCTCGTCCATATGCTTCATGATATTTCTGTGGTGCGAGAAATATGTGTAGTTCTTTCCCCATAGCCTCCCGAGGTGAGTACCCAAATATCCTTTCAGCTGCTTCATTCCAGAACGAAATGCTGCCTTCATTATCCATGATTATGATAGCGTCTTTGGCTGAAGCAGTTATAGCCTTGAATTTCTCCTCACTTTCCCGAACTGCTTTCTCAGCCCACTTGCGGTTACCGACTCCATTCTCTAACTCTTTGGCCCTTTGTTCCAATTGTTCATAGGTTGGTTTGTCAGCCATCAGAACATCCTCCAAACTGCCGTAAAAACAAAAAGGCTCATACACACCGGCATCTTTGATACCGTGTATGAGCCTGTGCTCTTCACATAAGCCTTCTCTCCCTGGCTTGGTTGTGTTTCCAGTTATTTTCTTACAATTGTCATAGCTTCATATCATGACCTGCATAGAAGTTCAATTTCTTCGCTTCGATTAAAAAAAACATGGGGGTCAAACCTACACATTTGACAAAACCAGTTTTTTTATCGTCTTCGTAATAAGGGAGGGACAGGGGGCGGCCATGCATTCATGCGTTTCTTTCGATGTCGAGAAGCAGATGCTTTTCGGCTGACGCTTGATTCGTTCATGCCAGGTTTGTTGGCAACTGGCGTGGTACTGATCCCCAGTTCCGTTCCTGACACCAAGCCGGTTAGATGAACTGACATAAACATTGAGAAAGCAAATG
>JAQYWL010000257.1 GCA_030145035.1 Desulfobacteria bacterium
CGTATAAGTTTGGTGGATAGAAATGTGTCGGCAGGTGACCTTCCTTCGGAGATGGTCATTGACCGGTTAAGAAGAAAACTTTATGTGGTAAATTCGATGTCTGAGGACGTGTCTGTCATAGACCTGCCGACGTACAGCATCAAGAAAGTGATTCAGGTGGGAAGAAATCCGTGCGGCATTGCCCTGATTGAAGAATGATTGGAACAACCAACATTTGTCAACTCATAGTGACCATTGATGATTTACAATGGACGTAGAGCCCTTGACCACGGAAACTTCTCGATTCGTCTTCCCTTCCGTGTCTTCGTGCTTTCGTGCTTTCGTGGTTACGGTTTTCTTCCTAATATTGGCTTCTTTCCGGGGAGTCTATGCCGGAGATGAGATACATGGTTCGGCCGACGTTTCTTATCGCTCCACCGAAACAAAGACTGCCGGAAAAAAGGACTATACGTGGAGTCTTGACCAGGTTTACAACCTCGGGCTTACCAAGGAGTTTACACCGAAAGTAAACTTTACTGCTGATCTCGGCATCAATGTTACTGAAAGCGTTACTGAAACAGATGATACAAAAACAGATGATACAAAGACCACGCGGCTCTATCCGGATATGAGGCTTAACGTGACAAATGAATATTTCAATGCAGATACCGGGTATCGGTCGGACAAAAAGGACGTCCGGACCATGGCCTCAGATGAAGAGCGGCTCACCACCGAATCCTGGAATACTAATTTTTACACAACACTCGATAAATATCCCAAGGTCCGACTCCGTTACAATCAAGATATGAGTTACGACGACCTGCCGGTTCACGAAACAAACACCCAAACAAACAGGTTTTCAGGGAGCGCTGATTATGCCTTTCGGTTTCTGAATTTCTACTACGACTATACCAACGAAATTTCAGACAATTATGTTGCAGACAGCACCCGGGAGACCAATACCCATGATGGAAGAATCGATTTCAGGAAGTCTTTTTGGAGCAACAAGATCACCTCATATGGAAGCTATTCGATAAATGAGAGGGAGACGGAAACAGAGGCAAGGGGGGTGGAGGTCAGGGAGCCCAAAGAAGAGAGCGTCCTTCGCGGACTGTATGCTCCAGATCCAGCCCCCGCGATTCTTCCTTATCATGATGCTGTGAGAGATGGCACAGCAAGCATAAACATTGGCGGAGGGAATACCAATCAGAATATAGGGCTGGAGCTGCATCCTGATACTGAGGTCGAACTGATCTATCTTTATACGGAGCCGCCCCCTTCCGGGTTTAATGAGAACGACTTTAAGTGGGACGTGTCTTCCAGCAATGATAACTCCACCTGGACACCGATAACCAGTGGAGTCATCGCCGATTATGACACGACCGAGAACCGATTTGAGATTCCATTTACCAAAACCCCAGCCCAGTACTTCAAGGTGGTAAACACTACAAGTCCTCCTGGGTACAATCTCAACGTCAAAAAGATCGAGGCATACAGCGTTACGACCTACGCCTCCTACACCACAACCGAAGAAGTGACCACCACGGAAACCCTCCAGGCAAATCTCGGCTTTAAGCCCTTTGACTGGCTCTCCTTTGCTTACGATCTCAACCAGAACGAGCAGAAGAAGGAGACCGGGGCCGATACAACCGAAACCAAGCGCTCAAGGCATGACATAAGCGGCCTTCTGGGAAAAGGGTTTCAGGTGCACAAGTATCTCGAGATCCGGCCCCAGTATCAAAAGCGGTTGGAGTATGAAGAAGAGGATTCTGAGGATTCTGAGGAAGAGACAACGCATAGATCGACTGATACGTATCGGCTGTACTTTGTTTCATCCCCGCTGGAAACACTTGATACCGACCTTTCCCTGAACCACTGGGTATTGCAAGAAGAATCTGAGACACAATCAAAGACCTCGTCTGCTCTGCTGCACATAGCAGCCAAGCTCCGTGAGGGGGCGGATCTGGACATAGACGGAGATATCACCCGTTCTGAGAATCTTTCAACTGAACCCGAGTCAACATCAACCTCCAAATCTATTCACTCGAACCTCCGTCTTGAGCTTACCACCGTGTTGACAACTGAAATCGAGTATAATATGAATTGGTCGGAAACGGAAACACAAGCGCCGAGCGGTGATACGACCGCACATCGTACCGATGCCGAAGTCACGTTTTACTGGCGGCCCTCACACGATTTCTATTTCAGAGGATCTTATGCCGTTGACCGAGACGAAGAGTCAGGGGATGAGACCTCTCGCCAGAACTATAATGTGAACTGGTTGTTGACCAAGAAGGTACAGCTCAGTATGGATTATGCCATACAGAGCAATGATACGGACAAGACGAACTTTTCCTCCGACCTTTCCTGGAACTTGAGCCAGATGTTTACACTCCGGTTCGGATATGACTGGAGCAAGCAGGAAGCCGATACTAAAACAGAAACCCAGACCATAACCGCAAACCTTTCAGCAAGGTTCTAATGGTGGAAAAATGATCGGATTGAACGCACGCATAGCGCAAAGCGCATGGCGCATAGCGCATGGCGCAAAGCGCATAAGGCAGGAAGCAGAGGGCAGACGAAACCAATTATTAACCCCATGCGCTATGCGCTATGCGCTATGCGTATTCTTCCTGCTCTTCTTTTTAGGCTGTGGCGGCCCTATCAGCTATATCCATCCCACAGCAGACCTTACATATATTGAGACGGTGGCTATTGTGCCCTTTGAAAATCTGACCCAGCAAAAAGGGGCGGAAGGCAAGACGATGAATGTTGTGGCCACAGAGGTGTTAAGACGGGGCGTATTTGATGTTGTTGAATTCGGAGAGGTGGCCAAGGTACTGAGAGAGGAAGGTTTCAAAGACCCCGGTTTAATCAGCAAACGTGTGGCCGAAAGGGCGGCAAAGCGCTTGAATATTCAGGCCTTTATCGTGGGCTCGGTTGAAGAGTACGGTGCCTCACGAACGGGCGGTACCTCGTATCCGGAAGTCTCTATGTCCCTGAAGTTGATAGATGCAAAATCTTATAAGATTCTATGGGAAGCGACTCACAGCGTAAAAGGGACAACGGTCTTAGATCGACTCTTTGGTATCAGTAAGAAAAGCTCGAGCGATCTTGCAAAAGAGCTGGTCGCCGAGATGTTTGACACGCTGTTTGGGGGATAGAGAAAAGCCACGTTGCATACAATCATGCAGCCGGGCTGCCTTAAGGTCTTCACCACGTGTTCTTGTTATTCCGGGAATTTCCTCAATTGAGATGTTATTTTCGTGAAAAAGCGCATATCCATCCTGTTTATTTTATTCTTCCTGCTTGGCTCATCAGGCAAAATCTTTGGGGTGGAAACAGGAGCCAACATAAAAAAAATTGCGGTCATGCCCTTTGGAAGCCATACCGTTGGTGCCCTGACGTTTGATTTTACCCGTCTGATCACAAATCGTCTCATCAATGACAAATTCAGCGTCATCTCTCAGGATATGCTGGAAGGATTCCTTGTCAAGAAAAGAGTCCGCAGGACTGATTTCTTAGACCGGGCAACTATCAGGGAGATGGGTATGGCCTTAAACGCAGATGCCTTGATGATCGGCTCTGTGGATCTGCTTGCCGGTGGCGAAAATCCACGGATCGCCATGAGCGCCCAGATGATAGATTGTGTTGATTCTGCTGTTGTCTGGGCTGACTCCATTTCATATACCGGGGCGGACTTTGCTACCTTTCTTGGCATAGGCAAGATAAATTCCGTGCGGAAACTGGTAGAAGTTGCCGTAACCGATCTCCTGAAAGGCTTGCCCGCTGAGGTCGGTGTACACGATGAGCTGCCAAGACCGTTTGAGATTGCCCAGGCGAGTTTCTTCCCAAAGGTCTTAAAGGGTGGCCAGAGCACTAACGTGTCAATTGAGGTAAGGGAGATTACAGGAAAGCCCACGGACATCAAGGCCTTTGTCCTTGACACCGAGGTCGAGCTTAAGACCGAAGACGCACGATGGTATACCGGAACTTTCACCGCTCCGAGCATCGAGGGGGTATATTCCCTGAGGCTCTATGTGACAGACCAGGGAAACACGCTTTTCAGTATGGATGATCTGGCTCGACTGAGAGTTGACAATACCCCGCCCGAGATTTCCGTTTCATTCCGGCAAAGGCTTATATCGCCCAATAACGATGGCATAAAAGACAACATCCCGTTCTTCCCGGAACTCTTAAAGACAGATATCCTCGCGGGCTGGAGGGTTGAGATTGCCGATGAAGCCGGAGCGATTGTGAGATCGGAAGAGGGCATCGGGAGATTGCCGGGAGGTTTTGTGTGGCGGGGTGAGGATAACAACTTTAGGCGGGTCAAAGATGGAACTTATTTTTGCCGGTTGATATTGGAAGACAAGGCCGGCAACAGGTCGGTTTCACCAAAAGAGACCATAGTGGTTGACACGACACCGCCTGAAGTGGAGCTGGTGCTTGCCGCCGAAGATGATAAGGAGATATCTTTGGGGTTGAAATCCAAAGATGTCAGCAAAATAGGGAGCTGGGAGTTAATCATCTATGATAGAAACGGCGATGAGGCGGGCAAATTTGAGGGCAAAGGGGATATACCAACCGAACTAAGCTGTGAGTTAAAGCATGCTCAGGAAGGTCCAAACCCGGAAAAAGGGGGCTTTTTGGCCTATTCACTTGAAGTTGGCGATATTGCAGGAAACAGGTTAGAAATAGAAAAAGAACCTTTAAAACCACCCGAACGAGTGGTACCCGAGAGAGAACCGCCCGAGAAAAAAGAATTGTGGATCGAGGATTTTTGATATGAGGCTTTGATTCTTATGCAAGGTCGCCTTTTTTCCTTACTAATCAGCCTGTTCTTGGTTGTCTGTCCCGGATGTTATTCCATTTCCGGCCCAAATAGTTACCTGAGGCCGGCTATTGACAAATCAAAGATCAAGAAGGTAGCGATTTGCTCTTTCCACAACAATACCCAGGTGGCTGAAGCGAGCAGTATTGTAACCAAGGCATTTATTGCAGAGCTGTTTGAAAATAAAAACTTCAAGATCGAATTTCCGGGTAATGTAAGAAGCTTTTTTGTGAGTGAGCGAATTATTGTAAGGACAGGCGTCGATCTTCAAACCATAAGATTCATGGCCAAAAGACTGGGGGTCGATGCCGTTATCTTGGGGGAGGTAGACGAATACATAGGTGTAAAAGACAGAAAAAAAGCTGTCATTCCGCTGGTTTCCATCAGGTCTAGAATGGTGGATGGCCGGAGCGGCAAGATCTTGTGGATGGCCCACCACAGGAGA
>JAQYWL010000381.1 GCA_030145035.1 Desulfobacteria bacterium
AGAACGCGGGCATATTCGAGGTGTCCTATTTGTGGCCGACCGAGGGCGTTTTTGAGAAAATTTGGCATCTGCCGAATATGTTTTAGAACTCTGGCCCTGAGGGGAGAGCTGCCCGGGGTAGTCAAATCGAGTTGGTGACGAGCTGGTCATTGGTCACTGGTCATTGGTTATTCGTTATTGGTTGCCAGTTCCGAGTTTCCCGTTACAACTGAGCAGTGACTAATGACCAATGACTAATGACCTATTAAAGGAGAAAGGTAATGCCGGTTACGGATCCATTGGCTGATATGCTGACACGTATCAGAAATGCCAATATGGCCAAACATGGCAAGGTAGACGTTCCCGCGTCCAAGATGAAAATCAGTGTGGCTAAAATCTTAAAAGGCGAGGGCTACATTAAGAATTACAAGCTCATCAAGGACCGAAAAGATGGGATTCTAAGAATCTATCTAAAGTACGATGAGTCTAACGAAGGAGTCATTGTCGGTCTCAAGCGCCTGAGCAAGCCGGGAAGGCGGCTTTATGTAAAGAAGGAGGGCATTCCTCTCGTCCTGAGTGGAATGGGGATTGCGATCCTTTCGACATCAAATGGAGTACTCGCTGATCGCGAAGCAAGAAAGCTAAATGTCGGCGGTGAGCTGCTGTGTAGTATCTGGTAATCCGTTAGTCATTACTGACTAACGGAGTGCCTAAAGTGAACTAAAGTGCCTAAAGTTACCTGCCCGCCATTGCCAAACAATGCTGGCACCTTGATCGTGCATTCTGCGTGGCGTTGGCAGGCGGGAAGGAATAAGACCAATTTTAAAAAAGTTTCTTCCAGTCCCCAACTTTAGCTCACTTTAGGCACTTTAGCTCACTTGTCTATCGTCTATCGTCAATAGTCAATCATCAGGGTTATGAACCATGTCTCGAGTAGGAAGACAACCGATTCCAATACCAGATAGTGTGAAGGTAACTTATGATAGCCGCTGGCTAAGTGTGAAGGGGCCAAAAGGAGAGTTGTCTCGCGTCATACACCCTGATGTGGACCTGGGTGTGAAGGATGGTTTCATTCACGTTATTCCATCTGGCAAAATGAAGCAGGCCAAAGCAATTCAAGGGCTTACACGAACTTTGGTAGCTAATATGATAGTGGGCGTTACACAGGGATTCGAACGTGGGCTTGAGGTCAGCGGTGTTGGTTATCGCGTCGATCTAAAGTCAAATGTCTTGACCTTAACTCTGGGGTACTCTCATCCTGTGGTCTACAAACTTCCTGAGGGCATATCGGCCTCTGTTGACAAGAAGAACAGAATCGTTTTGTCTGGGATTGATAAAGAGCTCTTGGGGTGTACTGCGGCTACCATTAGAGGATTTAGAAGGCCGGAACCATACAAGGGTAAGGGGATCAAGTACGTTGAAGAGCAAATTAGACGTAAGGTAGGAAAATCAGCGGCAAAGTAATCATATATTTCACTGTTCCAATATTCCAATTGCGGAGCGTAGCGGAGGTAGGTTTGGGTGCTTTATCCTTGAAAAAAAAGGCATGTTTAAGAAGAAAAAGACGCGTGCGAAAAAAGATATGTGGTACTGAGGATCGCCCCCGGTTAAGCGTGTTCAGGAGCACGAGGCATATCTATGCCCAGGTTGTGGTGGAGACAGACGGTCATACCGTGGCGTCAGCCTCTACTCTAGATAAGGAGGCGCGGGAGCATCCAAAGTTTGAGAGTAAGGTGGAGGCGGCAAATTTTGTGGGGAAGCTTGTGGCGCGAAGGGCTATTGAAAAAGGGATTTCCGAGGTCGTGTTTGACCGCAATGGCTTCTCGTATCACGGCCGGGTGCAGGCGATTGCTACTGGGGCTCGCGAAACGGGTCTCAAATTTTAGCGAGGAGAAAGACCGTTGCTTGGCAAAGAGTTAGAGGAAGTTCAGCTAATAGAAAAGGTGGTTCACATAAGCCGTACGGCAAAAGTGGTCAAAGGAGGCCGCCGCGTTAGTTTCAGTGCCGTGGTTGTTGTTGGCGATGGTAGTGGTAAGGTGGGAAGCGGTCTGGGGAAGGCTAAAGAGGTTCCTGTTGCCATTCGCAAGGGGATTGAGCGAGCCAAGAAGAACATGATCGAAATTCCTTTAATCAACCAGACCATTCCACATGAGGTTATGGGCAAATATGGCGCCGGCTTGGTTTTACTAAAACCTGCTGGTGAAGGGACTGGAATCATTGCTGGCGGTGCGATCCGGGCGATGCTGGAGGCCGCAGGCGTGCAGAACGTCCTGACCAAATGTATGGGATCTCACAATCCCCACAATATCGTGAAGGCCACTCTCAAGGGTTTGAGTCAACTGCGCAGCCGCGAGACGATTGCGGCCAGGCGCGGCAAGGAGCCTGCTGAGATATGATCATGCCTAAAACACTTAGGATAACGCTAAGAAAGAGTATGATAGGTAGACCCGGGAAACATCGAAGGGTAGTTCATAGCCTGGGATTAAGAAAGTTGAACAAGACGGTTGTTTTGAAAGACACGCCTACGGTCCGGGGAATGATTCGAAAGGTGTCCCATATGTTGGAAGTGGAAGAAAAGGCCGATGAAACTCAATGAGCTGTCACCCCCGAAAGGGGCGCGCAAGGCTGTTAAACGGCTTGGCCGCGGACCGGGCTCAGGGCACGGCAAGACCGCAGGCAGGGGAACCAAGGGCCAAAAGGCCCGCTCCGGCGGCAACATCAGGCCCGGATATGAAGGAGGGCAGATGCCACTGCAGCGCCGCCTGCCCAAACGGGGATTTACCAACATCTTTAGAAAGGAATTTGCAATAGTCAATATACGTGATCTGGGAAGGTTTGAGAAAGGTTCGGTGGTAGACAAAGTTGCGCTAACGGCTGCGGGCCTTGTCAAACGAGAATCAGATGGCGTGAAACTTTTGGGCCAAGGTACAATTGACTACCCGCTGGTGCTGAAGGTAGACCGGTGCAGTGGGTCAGCACGGGCCAAGGTCGAGGCTGTTGGAGGACGGGTGGAGATAACGAATGACAGAGTAATGGAGTAATGGAGTAATGGAGTGTTGGATCATTGGAATGAGTGGAATCCCTATTAAACCCATCACTCCAGTACTCCATCGCTCCAATACTCCAGTTGTGAGCGGAGCGAATTAATTTCCATGGTCGGTGGCTTTCAAAATATATTTAAGATTCCTGAGTTAAAAAAGCGCATTCTATTCACCTTCGGGATGTTGATGGTGTATCGTATCGGATGTGCAGTGCCAACGCCCGGGATCGACGCAGATGCCCTTGCCACGTTTTTTGCCCGTGCCCGGGGGACTCTCTTAGGGCTATTTGACATGTTTTCGGGTGGCGCCCTTGAGCGGCTTTCGGTATTTGCTCTGGGGATCATGCCGTACATAAGCGCCTCGATCATATTGCAGCTTCTGACCGTGGTCATTCCCCACCTTGACAGGCTATCCAAGGAAGGAGAGTCCGGGCGGAAAAAGATTACTCAGTATACGCGTTACGGGACAGTTATTCTAAGTATAATCCAGGGGTTCGGAATCAGCATCGGGCTTGAGAGTATGACTTCACCTGGCGGCGCAGCGGTCGTTGCCGATCCTGGCTGGCCCTTTCGGTTCATGACAGTGCTTACCCTGACCGCCGGTACGGCTTTTATTATGTGGCTTGGGGAGCAGATAACAGAGCGTGGAATCGGCAATGGGATATCGCTTATCATATTTGCAGGTATTGTAGCGCGTATGCCGAGTGCTGTTGGCAATACCTTTCGTCTGATGAAAACCGGCGAGATGGGGGCTTTTCTGGCGTTGGTAATAGTCGTGCTCATGGTCGTTGTGGTAGGGGTTATCATATTTGTGGAGCGGGGCCAGCGGCGGATTCCAGTACAATATGCCAAACGGATTGTTGGCCGCAGGATGTACGGCGGCCAGAGCACGCATCTGCCCCTTAAGATCAATACGTCGGGGGTGATTCCGCCCATTTTTGCGTCTTCTATCATTATGTTTCCAGCCACGGTCGCTAATTTCATAGATGTCCCGTGGATGCAAAGCGTTGCCCAGGCCATGACACCCGGCGGCATCGTATACAACCTTGTGTTTGTCGGCTTTATCATCTTCTTCTGTTATTTTTATACTGCCGTTACCTTTAACCCGGTTGATGTGGCTGACAATATGAAAAAGTACGGAGGCTATATCCCCGGCATCAGGCCTGGCAAGCGCACAGCCGACTATATCGACAGGGTGCTTACACGCATAACCTTTGGCGGTGCCATATACGTGTCAGCCGTTTGTGTATTGCCGACGGTATTGATTGCCAGATTCAATGTTCCTTTTTACTTTGGAGGTACTGCCCTTTTGATCGTGGTGGGCGTGGCCATAGACACCGTCAGCCAGATGGAGAGCCACATGCTGGCTCGACACTACGAGGGTTTCATAAAAAAAGGGGGAGCCATTAAGGGACGACATTGACATGGTCAT
>JAQYWL010000265.1 GCA_030145035.1 Desulfobacteria bacterium
ATACTGGATTTTCAACTCGCATACGAGCGCGCTTTTGCCGATCGAGCCCGGAGGCTTGCCGAACTTGAAATGCTCGTGGGTATGGAATTCCCGACTAACTGACAACAGAATCGACAGTCTCTTTGTCTAAAGAATAATCACAGGAGTGCTAATACATGCTGAGTAAGAGCTTTGGAAAGAATTCCTTGAAGGCTTTTATCCTTTCGACGATATCTGTTCTTGTGATCACAGAGGTTTTTCTTACCCTAGATATCTCCCGTGCCCAGGAGTCTCATTCTCATTCCGATCACCCTAAGACTTCAAGTTCTCAACAAGAGGTCCGATTCTGGACGTGCTCCATGCATCCACAGATCAAACTCCCCAATCCGGGGCAATGCCCCATCTGCGGCATGGATCTCATTCCCGTGAAGGCGGAAGCAGGAGAAGACAAGGCCCATCCCAGCAGCCTCCGAGATCTCAGGCTCTCTCCTTACGCCCAAAAACTTGCAGAAATACAAGTGCAGCCCGTTGAGCGAAGATTTGTTACTACTCAAATTCGCATGGTGGGAAAAATTGAGTACGACGAGACGCGCCTTGCCTATATTACCGCGTGGATTCCGGGGCGCATTGACCGTCTCTATGTTGACCTTACGGGGTCCTTCGTTCATAAAGGCCAGCCAATGGTCTATCTTTACAGCCCAGAACTTCTATCGGCCCAGGAGGAGTTGCTCCAGGCGGTTCGAGCCGATGAACGACTCAAAGGAAGCGGCTTGACTGTGGTGAAGGAAACGACCCTGGCCACGATTACCGCTGCTCGTGAAAAACTCCGGCTCTGGGGACTCACGTCCAAACAAATTGATGGCATTATAGAGCTGGGAAAACCCTCAGACCGTATGACCATTCTGGCGCCCATAAGTGGTGTTGTCATCCACAAGGATGCCTTTGAAGGACTCTATGTAAGAACCGGAACACGTATGTACGCCATAGCGGATCTGTCCTGGGTCTGGATTAAGCTTGACGCTTATGAATCTGATCTGATGTTGATTCATAAAGGTCAGGAAGTAGAGTTTCAAACAGAGGCGTATCCCGGAGAGATTTTCACGGGAACTGTGGCTTTTATCGATCCTTTCCTAAACCCGAAGACCCGAACCGTCAAGGTCCGCCTCAATGCCCTGAACCTCGAAGGAAAACTCAAACCGGAAATGTTCGTCCACGCCGTACTCCGCGACACTCTTTCTGAACAAGGGAAAGCGATTGTCCGCCCCACAGGAGAGGAAAGACCGCCACTCGTAATTCCTGCAAGGGCTCCTCTTATTACGGGAAAACGTGCTGTGGTTTACGTGGCCGTGCCGGATAAGCCTGGAACTTACGAGGGTCGTGAAATCGTTTTGGGCCCGCGGGCCGGAGAGTACTACCTGGTGAGAAATGGTCTGAAAGAAGGAGAACTCGTGGTCACCAACGGCAATTTCAAGATCGACAGTGCCATTCAAATACTTGCCAAACCGAGCATGATGAGCCCCGAAGGGGGAGGCGCCGGTGCTGCCCATGAGCATCGTCATGAGTAACTCCAACGCCTATAACACACCACCCCGCTCGGAGCTGTCCTGGATCGACCGCATCATCCGCGTATGTCTTGAGAACAAACTAGTGGTCCTTTTAATGATCGTTGTCCTCGTGGGATGGGGGATTATGGTGGCGCCCTTTGACTGGGATCTAGGGGGGCTTCCGCGAAGTCCGGTACCCGTGGATGCCATTCCCGACATCGGCGAAAATCAGCAGATCATTTTTACGGACTGGATGGGTCGTTCACCCCAGGATGTCGAAGATCAAATCACGTATCCCCTCACCGTGTCCCTGCTGGGCATCCCGGGCGTAAAAACCATCCGAAGCTACTCCTTTTTGGGCTTTTCTACGATCTATGCCATTTTCAAGGAAGACGTCGATTTTTACTGGTCCAGGACCAGGATTCTTGAAAAACTCAATAGCCTGCCTGCCGGAACGCTCCCGCAAGGGGTCCAACCAGCGCTCGGTCCCGATGCCACTCCTCTGGGACAAATCTTCTGGTACACGCTGGAAGGCAAAGACCCTGACGGCAATCCCACAGGGGGATGGGATCTGCATGAACTGCGGACCATTCAGGACTGGTATGTCCGCTATGCTCTCCTTTCAGCCGAAGGCGTGAGTGAAGTAGCCTCGGTGGGGGGATTTGTCCAGGAGTACCAGATTGATGTGGACCCTGATGCCATGCGGGCATACGGCGTTGGCCTTGATGAAATCTTTCAGTCCGTCAGAATGTCCAACCTGGACGTTGGCGCCAGAACCATCGAAGTCAACAGGGTGGAATACATCATCCGTGGTCTCGGTTTCATTAAGACGTCAGAAGATATAGAGGAAGCCGTCATCAAGGTCCGGGAAAACGTTCCAGTGCGCATCAAAGATGTTTCCAGGGTAACCCTCGGTCCTGCATTGCGCCGCGGCGCTCTGGACAAGGAGGGTGCTGAAGTCGTGGGGGGAGTCGTTGTAGTTCGCTATGGTGAAAATCCCCTTGCCACAATAAAAAACCTCAAGAAAAAGATTAAAGAAATCTCTCCGGGACTTCCCAAAAAGGTGCTCCCTGACGGCACGATCAGCCAGGTCGCTATTGTCCCTTTCTATGACCGCACTCAACTCATCTACGAAACCCTGGGAACGCTGAACACAGCGCTTTCTGAAGAGATTCTCGTGACCGTCATCGTCGTGCTCCTCATGGTGGCTCACCTGCGAAGCTCTCTTCTCATATCAGGCATTCTCCCTCTTGCGGTCCTCATGTGTTTCATTGCTATGAAACTCTTCAGGGTCGATGCAAACATTGTGGCCCTTTCCGGGATCGCCATCGCCATCGGCACCATAGTGGACATGGGGATCGTCATCTCCGAGAGCATCCTCAAACACATAAAGGAAGCCCCGCCTGAGGCTGACCGGCTCGAGGTGGTTTTTCGTGCTGCCAGTGAAGTCGGAAGCGCCGTGCTCACAGCCGTTGCCACCACTGTGGTGAGCTTTCTCCCGGTCTTTACGATGGCAGGTGCGGAAGGAAAGCTTTTCAAGCCACTTGCCTTTACGAAGACGTATGCGCTCATCGCCTCAGTCATTGTAGCCCTTACGATCATTCCTTCCCTTGCTCACCTCCTCTTTACCTACAAAGACCAAAAAGAGAAGAAAGCGTCATTGATTCGCTGGGTTTCCTACCTGACACTTATGGCATTTGGGGGATTGCTGGCCTTCAAAATAACGTGGTGGATCGGGGCAATTATCTTTTTGGTGGGTCTCTATCATCTGATCAATCCCTGGCTTCCCGGATTGATCCAGCGAGTCGTTTCTTATGGAGCG
>JAQYWL010000204.1 GCA_030145035.1 Desulfobacteria bacterium
GATCAAACCCAACAGTTTTTCCTATCTCACCCAGACAGTCCGCTGTCTCAGTATCAATCCCTCGCATGACCGATGATCCAACTATTACTATGGCTGCTTTGCCAGGTTTTAGGACTCGAAACATTTCAGACAAAGACAGAGTTATCTCAGTGTAGTATCGTCTGAGCACAGTTCCTTTCTTGGGGTCTTTCGCAGACACCTTTGAAACGATACTTTCGGCATAAGCGGGCAAGTCTGCCATCCTGAATTTCTGGACTCTTTCTCCTCCGATATACTCTCCGCGCATTTTCCCCAGAGAATCAATACTGTGCCCGAACCAGACCAGGGAAAACTTGTGAGCACGCATGTAATCAATGGCATTGGCAGCATAGGGGGGTGAGGTAATAATCAGGTCGATGGAATTGTCAGCTAGCCCTAATGACTGAGTATTGCCCGAGAGGACATCGGCCTGGCCGGTGCGCCAGACCAGTTCGTTCATAAGCTTTAAATTCTTATTAAGCCGCTTCTCAAGCTCATCTAAAGCCGAACGTGGCGCCTTATCAGCCATCCTATGCGGTCTGGTATGTGCCAGATCGTATGCCATCGAAACCCCGCCTGATTTTGTTATGATGATCGACGAGAGGGCAATCCGAAAAAATCGACGTATGTTATGATCGAGCAGGCCCTCAATTTCTTCAATTAAAGCAAGAAGTTCAAGCTGTGTTTCCTCCAAGAACCAATAATCCACAAACTTCTTTGTTGGGGGATCAAAGCACATAGCCAAAGCGGCATTAAGCTCTTCCCTTTCGAATCGCAATTTGTGTGTTGCTTGTTCAATGACGGATTCTCCACTTCTCATTAGCTTCCCCACATCCACGGGAGTAACCTTTACCTTACCTATACTCAGAGCCAGAGGATCAATGTCCACGCCAATTCCATGTCGAGCGAGGAGCATAGCCTCCAATACGGCTGTGCCAGAACCGCACATTGGATCTAATACTCTTTGGCCTGGCAACGTTAAGCCAACAACAAATTTTCCAGGCAACTGCGGAGGAAATTTCGCAGGAAAGGCGTGAAAATTGTGGGTGGCATACTTGCTGTTTACTCCATGGAAATCCAAATCCTCAGATAATAACTTTCGTAAGGTACCTTCGTAGTTACGGGGAAGGGTGGTTCTTTCAGGAGGCCGAAGGCCGCGATGCGGTCCGAACAGATCCAATTGCACAGGCTGAATGGGCATAAAGATTGCCACCTTTTCGGCTTAAAGATAAAGGGTTTGACCTGTTTGAGTTTCATTGTTTTTAGACCAGGAGGCTCACAAGGTCAAGTGGAAATAGAACAGTTGCTTACCTGGCAACATTATGATCCAGAAATCGAAGGGTTTTGTTGCAGATATGTAACCGATATCATAGCCAGGATAGGGAACATGCGTTTATGCGTTCCTTTCGATGTCGAGAAGGGGGTGCTTTTCGGCTGACGCTTGATTCGTGCATGCCAGGTTTGTTGGCAACTGGCGTGGTACTGATCCCCAGTTCCGTTCCTGACACCAAGCCGGTTAGATGAACTGACATAAACATTGAGAAAGCAAATGCCACTCTTGAGCATTATTTGCCCAGAGAACCCTAAATGGAGAGAGTTGTTATCGGAGCCAAAATGACAAGAGGCTGTAAACATGTCGGTCTGATATCTGTGTCTCGGAACAAGGGTTGTCAAAACACAGATTTCCTTGCATTATAGAAACCCACATCGTCCAGAAACCCACTAAAAGAATCTTGCCAGAATCGTAACTTGTTGAAATTTAAAGATAGCAAAGCCAAATCGAAACCGCAATCAGTCTCTTTTTCCTTCCTCTCAGTGGATTATGATGATAACCCGTCTATCAAAGCAGCCACATTGTGACCCAGGACGTCATGGTTGTATCCACCCTCAAGGATAGCAAAGCAGCCACCCCCGGAGGCACGGGCGGTCTGGCGGACCATCGTACCAATTGAAAAATAATCCTCGGTGGCAAGGACTCCACCCCAATCGTCGATGTGATTGTCGAAACCGGCTGAGATCCCGATCAGATCAACTTGAACACCTGACAAGATGTGTCCAACCTGGCGAACGTATTCCTCTCGGCTCCGTTCGGATGGGTTATGGATCTTCACCCACTCCTTGTTACCCAAGATATTCACCGTCCCATCCCCAAAATGAAGGTCAATATCAAGGACAAGGGCCGTGCTTATGAGCCTTTCCGCACGCAACGCAAGAAGAGCTATGGCCATATTGTTGAAATAACAGAAGCCCCAGGAACTGTAGGAGGATGCGTGGTGACCAGGTGGGCGGATCAGACCGAAGGAAGCCTCATCTAGTCCAATGCGAGCAGCCTGAATAGCCCCACCAGCAGACAGCGCGGCAATCGAATAAGGGTCATTCTCTCGCACATAGTCTACATGAGTCTTTGTATGGGCGGCAGCAATTTCAGCCTCGGATGCTGGCTCGGGGGTGACAAACTCCACATCAGAGCCAATCACCTCAACTATCGCCTCCATTCGCCCCGCTTCAGCGGCTGGATCAGATGTGTAAACCTCCAAGAAGTCCTTGTGAAAAACAACCTTCATGAATCCCAGC
>JAQYWL010000440.1 GCA_030145035.1 Desulfobacteria bacterium
ATGGTAAAATACACCGGATTCATTCACTCCATCTACGTCTTTGATCCCAACAACATCCCGATCGAGTTCAGCGCTCCTGTACGGGGTGTGGATATCAGAAAACATCCGAAAATGAAGGACAAAAAGCCCACCGCTGTCGCACAAGAAGGGCCTGAGCCCCAACCCGGACATTGGCCGGAAGGGACAAAGCCCACGCCGCACGAGGAGCGTATGGTCTACTCGGGAGAGGGAATAATTCTGGCAGAAGATGACGATGTGGGGAAATAGACTGCATTCTTCTTATGCTCGGCCAACCAAGAACCGGGCTCTTATCAATTCAATTCAGTAGTTAGAGGAATGAGTCCTGAAGAACTCAAGCAATACATTGGGAAAAATAAGGAAAGTGACTACCTGATTGTGGATGTTCGACAGCCCGAAGAGTACGTCCAAGGGCATATTCCAGGAGCAAAACTTATCCCAATCAGGAATCTGGTGGCAAACCTTTCTGACCTGCCCTCTGGCAAGGATCTGGTTTTTTACTGCCACAGCGGTGGGCGTTCCGCGGCAGCGGCAACGCTTGCTGTGGAAGAAGAGGTGTCCAACAAAAACATATACGACCTGGAAGGCGGAATCATGGCCTGGGACGATAGAACAGTGCCAGATTATCCCAGGGTACAGGTTTTTGATAAGTCAAGAAGTCTTTCCGAACTCCTACTAATCGCCATGGACCTTGAGAAAGGGGCACTTCGATTCTACAACCACATTAGAGACAGGTTCGCTTCAGAGCCTTTTTCAAAGACATTTGGGCAACTGGCCGCAGCAGAGATCGCCCATGCGAGAGCTGTTTACGAGTACTGGAAAAACACTGCAACCGACCCGCCCGAGTTTGAATCGGTCTTCGAAGATCTGAAAGGAGAAATCCTTGAAGGCGGCGAAAACTTGATGGACACTCTCCGGCGTGCTGCAGCCATAGAAGGTAATACCTGTCTGAACCTCATAGAATTGGCACTGCATCTTGAAAATTCGGCATTTGATCTTTACCGGACAATGGCTGAACGAACGGAAAGCAACGAGGCCCAAGAGGTTTTTCTGTCCATCGCGCAGGCCGAAAAAACACACATGAAAGATCTAATTGATGCTATAGGCCAGTGCGATGAACTGGACAAAACCACAGGGTAAAGCTGAAAACTACCATCGCAGCTACATGGGTTGTCTTTTTCCTCCGCCATTAATTCGAGTTAAGAAACGCAATCTTATCAAGCAGTGTCTTGCAAGGTACACATGTGAGTACGAGGCTCTCGCACCGGAACTCATTGCCGGGTGTTCCGATATGCAGGACCGCTGGTGCAAGGTGCGCAAGTGTGGACACGATCCCGGCTTGTGCAGCGAGTATATGGCAATTCGGAACATGTTTGACCACTTTGAAGACCTTCAGCTCATCGGCGGGGCGATTCGTGTTGATGGGCTCATCCAGGCCTATGCAATTGACCTTTTCGAGGCGAGTGAAAAGCACTACATCACCATTTGGATGGAAGGGCGACACTTGTCTGGAGAGCCAGTCGTCAGCGCTTCCCATGAGGCAAGCGATGTAGGTTGGTTTGCATGGAATGCATTGCCGAAACCACTCTTTCTGTCTTTTCGGAATTTGCTTGAAGGTAGATGTTACCCGCCATCACAGGCAAATCCGGCGGCAGTGTCTGAAGTGGGATCGAACCTTGATTATTGATTAAGATCTTTGAGATAAGGTAACTGCGAATCCCAAAGTCAAGTGTCCTCAAGCCTTGCGGCAGCTCATACTTTGGCCGTTAGAAATGCTTATATCCATTACGACCTATTGGAGAAGTTATCATGAAAAAATTGATTATGATTGCTCTTATTTTACCTTTCGTCCTACCCATTTACTCGAATGCCAGTGAACATAATGACCGAAAGGGTACTACTATGACTAATCAAAATGAAAACCTTGAAAAAGCCACTTTTGCAGGAGGTTGTTTCTGGTGCATGGAACATCCGTTTGAAAAACTTGATGGGGTCACTGAAGTAATCTCAGGATATACTGGTGGTCATATAGCAAACCCAATCTATGAGCAAGTATCTGCCGGGAATACTGGTCATGTTGAAGCAGTTCAAATTACCTATGATTCAGATAAAATATCCTATGCGGATCTGCTTAACATTTATTGGAGACAAGTTGATCCAACAGACGCAGGGGGCTCATTTGCGGATAGAGGCTCCCAGTACAGATCCGTTATTTTCTACCATAATGATGAACAGAAACGTCTGGCAGAAATTTCAAAACAGAATCTTGATAAGTCGGGAAGATATGAAAAGCCAGTAGTTACAGAAGTCGTTAAATTTTCTGAATTTCATAAGGCAGAAGAATACCATCAAGACCACTACAAAAAACATCCTTTGAAATATAAATATTACAGATATCGCTCAGGTCGTGATCAATATCTCAGAAAGATTTGGGGCAATAGAGTGGAGACAAAAGTTAGTTTCCAGAAGCCGTCTGACAAAGAACTCAGAGAAAAGCTAACGCCTATTCAATATGAAGTAACTCAGAAAGACGGGACTGAAAGAGCATTTCATAATGAATACTGGGATAACAAAAAAGATGGAATTTATGTTGATATTGTTTCTGGAGAGCCTCTTTTTAACTCACTTGATAAATTCGATTCTAAGACCGGATGGCCGAGTTTTACAAAACCAATTGAGCCTGATGCTGTCGTAGAGAAGGAAGACAAAGGTTTTTTTTCAAGTAGAACAGAAGTGAGAAGTAAACATGCAGATTCACATCTTGGGCATGTATTCAATGATGGCCCAAAACCTACGGGACTCAGATATTGCATAAACTCTGCTTCTCTAAGGTTTATTCCAAAAGAAAATTTGGAAGAAGAAGGGTATGGAAAGTATAAGGAACTATGGGATAACCCTGGGGACGCTGTTGACTAAGTTAAATAACTCTGATAACGCATCTACGTCTGTTGTTCGGGAAATCATGTCTGAATTTGCCGATCTGACCGGACTTTCATCGGCCGACAAGATTCCACGGCGCTACTTATGGACGGACGCTTTTGCCGTTTGCAACTTCCTGGAGCTTTATCGTCAAATGAGTGATGAAAGATACAAGCATCTCGCATTGCGCCTCGTCGATCAGGTTCATAACACACTCGGCCGACACCGCGAAGATGACCCACGAACCGGCTGGATCAGCGGCCTCGATGAGCAGGACGGCAAAATGCACCCTACAAGGGGGGGGGCTTGGGACATCACGATCCTCTCGACGGATTCATCACATACAACCAGCTTCAGGCCACTGCAGCTAAGGATTCTGACAAATCAACCTGGCTGGATCTCAACGCTGAGATTGACGACGCGGCCGCTATTTGTGAAGGAAAAAGCTGGGCCACAGATGACCCTCTTGGGGGGAACCTTGGGGAACCTTGGGGACGTTGTTGACTAAGTTGAATAACCTAATGTGGTTGGCAGACGAAAGGGAGCTGACTATTGAGGAGAGCAAGGAAGGAATAAGTCAACTTAGTCAACAACGTCC
>JAQYWL010000090.1 GCA_030145035.1 Desulfobacteria bacterium
ATACTCGGGAACTCGACGGCTCACAGTCTCTATCAGCTGCTGGGTTTCTAATATGAAGTCTCGGACCTGTTTTAACTTCTCAACTAAAAGCTTTGCTTCAAACTCACATGCCTCGTGTGTCACACAACCAATAGAATCCCAGGCCATGTTCCAGATAGCGAATAATCTCCGCCGCTGGGCCGTTCCTCTTTCTCTGGAAGTTACTATCTGAAAAAATCTGTTAAATTCCATATTGACAATTGTTCTAGGGTCCAGACACCATCGAACAATAGCCAGGTTTTCAGATTCACATCGGTTATAGTATCTATCCAGTTCGGGAAAATGCTTGGCTATGAGACCGTTACGGATTCGCATCTTCAGACTATGTTCTTCTTTTTTTAACCGCTTGCGAAGAGATAACAGATCCCGCAAGTCGCTTATTGTTGCGGACGGAGATTCATAATACAGACACTTGCCCTGGGATATCAGATCCGCCACATTCGCAGCACACTTCGTGTCATGCTTATCCCATCGGCCATCTAAGAGTGCTCTATTGTTCTTAACAGCCGAACCGGCCACTAACACCACATTAAAACCCCATTTGATTAAATACATCCCTATAGGTTTATGGTAATTGCCAGTCGGCTCCAAACCAACCACTACTTTGGACAGGGCATGTTGAACCTTGATTGCTTCAACATGCGTAAGCAGCTTTTCAAAACCCACTTTGTTGTTCTCAAAAACCAGTCGCCTCAACAGCGTCTTTCCTGTGGCTGTGCCAAAAAAGGCGTGGTGTTTATCTTTGGCCACATCAATGCCCACGATCAGGTACTCCTCCGAACCTCGAATCTCCTTCTTAACTTGACGAAACCTCTCAATGCTGGTACGCTCCGTTCCCATAATAACCTCCTTTTAGCTTAGTGGTTTTTCTTTTGCTTACACTACGCTATAGGAGGTTATTTTTTTATTATCAAGAAGATAATAAATTTTTATTTTACTACCTTTGGGGGTGTAACCCTTTGATACTTTGATATATAACGCTCTTTAGTTTTCCAGTTTCTAAGTAATCCTTTTAGAGCCGGTTCATGAGGCAAGAAAGTCGAAGATAGAGGAGTTGAGCGTTGTAGAGGACCCATGGAACCTCAAACTGAAACTTTCTGTGAATCGGGTCGGGCTCATGCCATTTGAGAAAAAGGCCCGAGAAACCGGTCAACGTCGTTTATTGTAAACTTTTGGAAGGAAAAGGGGCGAACGAAAAATGAAAACCAAGGAAGAAATACTGAGAATTCTTCGTGACGAGATGCCTTTTCTTAAGGAGAAATACAATGTGGTCAATTGTGGCCTCTTTGGCTCGTATTCAGGGGGAGAGCCAAGTCTGAAAAGCGATATAGATCTGCTTGTTCAATTTGAAAAGCCCATAGGTTTTTTTCGGTTTATTGAGCTTGAGGATTATCTGTCAGACAAACTTGGGGCAAAAGTCGATCTTGTGACCGAAGACGCCTTAAAACCTCTAATAAGACCTTATGTGATGGAGACAATAGCTTATGTCTGAGAAACGCAAAAGTATCTTACCCTTTATTAGGGATATTCTGGATTCCATAGAGAAAATCGAAAAGTATTGCCAATCCATGACGTATGATCAGTTCCTGGACGATGACAAGACACGGGATGCTGTGGTGAGAAATTTGGAAATCATAGGGGAAGCAGCCAAGAATATCCCGGACAGTGTCAAAGAAAGGTTTTCTGATATAGCGTGGAGACCCATAACAGGCATGAGAGACAAACTGATCCATGGGTATTTTGGAGTAAGTTATTCAATTGTTTGGCATACCATTGAGAATGATCTTCCGATTCTGAAAGAAAAGATGAAAGGACTCAATGATCGTCTCGAAGAGGAAGAAAAACATAGGGGTCGGGTCTCAACATTTGACATTTCAGGAAAAACATAGGGGTCGGGTCTCAACATTTGACATTTCATAAAAAACACAGCAAAGAAGGGGACAAAGCGGGCCCTTTAGTTTTCCAGTTTCTAAGTAATCCTTTTAGAGCCGGTTCATGATGGCAGGAAAGTTGAGGATAGAGGAATTTAGCTCATAGGTCATAGCTGATAGCTGATAGCTGATAGCTCATAACTGATAGCTGATAGCTGGAAAGTAGGAGACATCCATGGGCGGTAGATTTGGAAAATATGGTGATGCCAAGCGCAAAGCGCAGATCCGCAAAAAAGTGCTTCGAAAGAGCAAAGTTCCACGCTTTGCGCCTTGCCCGTCGTCCGGCGTGGCTGGTAGTGGCGAAAAACTGTAAATGGAGCTTTAGATAATATGGCAAAACAAACGAAGAAACAGCGCAGGACAAAGAAACGGAAGGAGATTGTTAAGCGCCGGAGGGCAAGAAAAGCGTCATTGCCTGCCCTCCTTCGCGAGAATCCCGACCTTCATGAGGCCCTTAACTGTCACCACCCCCTTGTTAGTTGCCTCATTAACGAGAACTGGAGGGATAGGCGGATGGCCAACATCCAAGTCATAAGAGAGGCCCCGACCGGCCTTGTGCTATCTTCTTTTCTGGTGGACCTGGCAGGGGTCGGGCTCAAAGATGCCTGGGGAAACTACGGCCTGAGCAAGGCTGAGATTAACAGGTTAGAATCAAAATATTCCGCTGCTAACAACCCGTTGGTGGGGTGCGACCTGTCCCTGGCCAATACTATCGTGCATGGAGGCGTTGCATGGGCCAAGAAGTGGGGCTTCAAACTTCCCAAGGATTACAAGATTTGGCTCAGGCTCCTTGAGCCTGTTGATCCCGCGGAGATTGACCTGGATCTTTTTGGTGAGAATGGGATACCCCTGTTGATATTGAATGAGGATGAGGTTGACTTACCTGAATGGGAAACCTTTGATCCTGAGATCTTGAAGGGTACTATTGAGGCAGACAGAGATGGCCCCTCAAGAGAAACCTTGACCAGAATCGGAGATATCAAGGGGGCTCTACTTAGCTTTTTGGGGCGTTCCGAGATCCAGGAGGACCTTGACGCTGCATTTGAGAAAAGATTCGGCAAGGGAGGCAAACCTGATTCCGAGGAGCAGTGGATAGCATTTCAGGACTGGTTCGCTCTGGAATATGAGCTTCAAGGTGGTGGAACAGTGGCCCAGCGGTTTGTCGAAGAGTACGAAGATGTGATCAGTCATGATGTGCGCGAGTTGGTCCTGGGATGGCAGAACGTCATTGAAGGCTTGTTTGAGGTTAAAGCGAGGGAGTCCGATGGCTACTGCATGAAAAGTCTGATCAACGAATGGGAATATGAGGTGTATCCTACTGTTTTCCTGGATAAGTTTGAGATGAAGCCTGGTGACTTTGCGGTCGCAAGGGTTGTTCCTGCAAAGGGCTTTCACACCTTCTCTGGGGGTGTGAAGATGCTTCAATCGGATGTGAGCGAAGATATGCGGGCTGAAATCTACAAAGTCGCTATTGATCTTCAGATAAAGAATCGCCGTTTGGCGTTGAAGGATAATGAGGAAAAACTCAAGAAGAGTCTCGAGTCGGCCCGCAGACAATATGAGGATTTTGTAGACTTCTTTGGATCAGATGAAGTCTGTGGCACCGGCAAGGAGATAAGTGTAAAGTATCAGTCGTTTTGTTACTATGTTGTCTTTGAAAAAAAAGACCCTGACACTGGCCAACCGGTTGCCAAAGCCTATGAGACGGAAACAGGTCGGCCCTACCAACCTCCGAAGGTGGCCTTACCCAAGGACGTGTTGAAATCCACCGATGTGGGAATGATTTGCGACCCTGTGGAAGGCCTTGAGTTTTTGATCGAATATCAGCGCTTTTTTGATACATTCCAGTACCCGGAGCAGCGTCTTGGCAAAGAAGAAACAGAGGATCTCGTCCTGGGTTATCTTGAATCAGACTCAGTTTCTGATCTTCCTTTCAGGAAAGTGGCCAAGAAGTTTCCTTACAACTTTTCCCGTGTCATGGGCTACTACCTGGACAGTGAAGCTGTTTCAGCAGACAGTATCGACGACCTCATGCAGGAGTTCAAGCCAGATACTTTTGATAAACTCCCGGGAATCGTGGCCCTCCTGGACAGCGAAATGGGAAGATTGGCCCGGTTG
>JAQYWL010000162.1 GCA_030145035.1 Desulfobacteria bacterium
CTTCATTTTCGCCATAAAGTAGTTTACACTTTTTTTCACCACTCCAGGTTTCAGGTTTCAGGTTTCAGTGTTCAGGTTTCAGGTCTTGCTTTTTCAGTTCCTGACACCTGACACCTGACACCTGACACCAAAAAGTACGAACAAAAGAATTTATCTCTTGGCGCCCGCATTCTTGAAAAGTGTAAACCGAGGAATGAAGGATGCCGGAAATTCCTATACTATCAAGCTAAATCCGCAATCCAAAATACTATAGCTCCCTTGCCCACTGTTGAACTGCCTGGTTCAGGAGTTCGTAAAACCGCGGAGAGCCGCCCAGGCCCTTGCGACCGAACAGAAAATTGATCTCTGAAAGGAGCGGTTTAGGCTCCGGTTGGCTCCGGTCAAAGAGGACATCAAAGGCAGCCAGGTTGATCCCTGTCTTTGAGCAGAAATCCTCCACGCACCTTATCCCCTTTTTTCTTAGTTCAGGATCAAGATCATAATTGATCACCGCTCCCCGGCCGACATTATTGCGAAACTCCCACGGCTTGTACTGACATCGCCAGTAGGCCTTGATAATCCTGCCGATGACAACCACGCGCAGGTCCCTTCCGCCGTGAGGGACAAAGGCCTGGGCAATGAAGCGCAGTGTGGCATGAAGACGCTTGTCGGCCAGGATCTCAAGGCGTTCCATGAGGTCACGCTGGTCTCTAATGAGGAAAACCGCCCAACCGCCGCCACCGCGGTCTCCTTTTAAGACAAACGGGAATGGCATGAGCGGTTCGTGGTCTTTGAAATGACGGAATTTGAAGTCCTCTACCGATTCGTAGCAGACCGTTTCTGGGTGAGGGGCATTGAATTTTCGAAATAGCCGGACGTTTGCATATTTTCCCTCGAAGGCGAACCGATGGGTATAATCCGGAAAGAGGTGAGAAGAATGGGCACGGCAGAATTCATATTGATGGGCTTTTATGCTCTGTGTGACCACAATGGCCCTGGCCGAAGCTATCAGCCCGGCCTCTTTGTCCGAAAAGAGCCCTTTTAAGGTGAGACGGAGATTCACATCCCCGTTGACACTCGGATGAAAGGACAGGATCATGAGCGATTCTTTACCACCATGGCAAGCTTGGCTTTGAGTTCTGCCATGTCAAAAGACTTGACCACATAGTGATCGGCAGCGATCGATTTTACATCCTCTCTGTAGGAGTTGTAGGCCGTGTTCAAAATAATCGGAAGATCTTGATAGGCATTACGTATTTCCTGTAACAGGTCCAGCCCATTGCAGTCTTCCATACGGATATCTAAAACCACAGCAGAGGGCAGCGCAGAGGCAATCAGTTCCAACACATCCTTACATCTGCCAGTTGTGATGACCTCGTAGCCCTCTTCTCCCAGTTCTTCTTCGCAAAGAGTCCTGATGCTTTCTTCGTCATCGACAAACAATATTTTAGCCATAACGCCCCCCCTTAGAAAGCTTGGAGTACTCCAATTCTAAGTTCTTGCCAGTAGTACCCCTTCAATGAAAGGATCTATGTTTCCATCTAAAACATCATTGACATTTCCTATCCCAAGATCGATTCGATGGTCTTTGACCATCTGGTGGGGTTGCAGGGTATAGGACCTGATCTGACTTCCCCAGGCAATCTCTTCCTTGCTTTCATAGAGCGCTTGCTTTTCATCGGCCCTTTTCCTTTGTTCGTATTCATACAGTCTGGACTTTAAGACCTTCATAGCAATTGCCTTGTTTCGGTGCTGTGAAGATTCCTGCTGACATTGTGCCACGATCCCTGTTGGCAAGTGTGTAACGCGGATAGCAGATCTGGTCTTGTTGACGTGCTGACCGCCTGCACCGCTGGAGCGGAAAGTGTCGACGCGTACATCTTTTTGGTCAATGTCTATAACAAACTCCTCGGTGAGTTCCGGAGACACAGAGACCGACGCAAAGGAGGTGTGCCGACGATTACTGGCGTCGAATGGGGACATCCGCACAAGGCGATGGATCCCGGTTTCGCCCTTCAGGTAACCATAAGCATAAGGACCACTGGCAATAAAAGTGGCGCTCTTGATGCCAGCTTCTTCACCCGGCTGTAAATCGACAACGGTGGTTTTGTGATTTTTTCGCTCAGCCCAGCGCAGATACATACGGAAGAGCATTTCGGCCCAGTCTTGGGCCTCAGTTCCGCCTGCGCCGGCATTAATCGAGACAATGGCGTTTTTGGCATCGTCTTTGCCACTTAGCATCCATGCCAGAGCCATTCGATGAACGGCATCTTCCAGCCTCTGAACCGTTTCAGAGACCTCTTGAGTGGTCGCTTCGTCATCCTCTTCTATGGCAAGGTCTAAAAGGACCTTGGCGTCCTCCAGCTCATGGTGGGGCTTTTGCCAGGAATTGATTGTATCGGAAAGGGTCGTTCTTTCTCTCAGGATCTCTTTGGTTTCCTCCGGAGCATCCCAAAAGCCTTTCTTAGATATGATTCCTTCGATTTCCTTGAGCCGTTTCTGTTTTGCATCTAAGTCAAAGATAACCCCTGAGTTGTTCCAGTTTATTGTGAAGAGATTCGATTCTGCTTTTCAATTCAAGTGACATGGTAGTACCTCCTTAGTCCTTAGTCATTGGTGCAACCTGCTGAAATCAAAAGTTTTTAGTGGTCGTCAATTTGTGCCGTTCACATGGAGTATTGGAATATTGGAGTACTGGAGTACTGGAGTACTGCGTATCAAAGCCGGTATCAGGTACAAGGCATAAGGCACAAGGCAAAATGTTTTACCCCGTGCGCCCTGCGCCTTGGGCCTTACGCCAGTTGTTTCTATCCCATCACTCCATTACTCCATCACTCTATTACTCCATTACTCCAATTAGGACAAAGCCCCTAACTTCTACTCCAAAAAGCGCCTATACAGACAACCACACTGATAATAACACACCCTATGGCAAAAATGTCGCCGTGGCGAGTATAGAAGGTCTTGTGGTTCATCATAGGGAGCGAACGGGTTCGAATCGCCTCTTCAAACAGGGGTGTTTCATCCAGGAGCCTGCCTACAGGATCGACAAAGGCACTGATACCGGTATTGGCCGCTCTGGCCACGGCCACGTGGTTTTCAACCGCCCTGAAAACGACCATAGAAAGATGCTGATAAGGGGCGCTGGACTTCCCAAACCAGGCATCGTTTGTGATGTTGATCAAGAGTCGAGCGCCGTTTTGAACCATTGAACGGGCCAGCTCTGGAAAAATCGCTTCAAAACAGATCAAGACCCCGATCTTTTCAGACCCCCACAACAGGACCTGCCCCTTCCTGCCGGACTCAAAATCCCCTACAGCCTCCACCATCTTTCCCAGGAAAGGAAAGTAGCGCTTGAGAGGAACATATTCACCATATGGCACCAAGTGTACCTTATCATATTTGCCCACAACTTTGCCATAGGGGTCAACCAAATAAGCACTGTTATAGTAGCGGATTTTTTGACCGGTTCTGCGAAAAGAAGGGCTTCCAAGAACAAAATAGGCCCTGCAGGTGCGAACTATGTCCAGCGACTCTCTTGTGAGATCCTCATCGTGTAAAAAGTAAAACGGAAGCGCTGTCTCCGGCCATATTATAAGGTCCGGACCGGTCTTCAAGGCAGCAACAGACAAGGTGCCATAGCGTTTGAGGGTTTCATGTTGAAAACAAGGAAGCCACTTTTGGGACTGGTCAATATTCCCCTGCACCAGGGCAATAGCACGTTTGGGCGCGGCCCCGGCAGCCCTGTCGATTTTTCCTATGCGCCAGGTGCCGTAGGTTAAAAAACCAGCTATCACCAGGGTGACGCTGAGGATGGGCTTCCAGGCAAAGCCCCTGTTTTTTGAAATGCTACCCCAGGCTTCAAAGAGCACGGCATTGACGGCCATTATGAGGGCTGACAGGCCATATACACCCAATATATCTGAAATCTGAATCAAGTGCAACCGATCATATTGCGAGTGCCCAAGGTTTTCCCATGGAAAGCCAGACAGGAAGAATGATTTGACGTATTCCAGGGCAATCCAGAAAAAGGGTGCGGCCAAATAACACGGGATCGATCTTGCCCGGAGTCGGCTGATAACCATTGCAAAAAGTGCTGGATATAGACTGAGGTAGAGCACAAGTAGCATGAGTATAACAGCACACAGGACGCCCGGCAGTTGACCATATTGGTGTATGACGCCCGCGATCCAGTAAAGAAGCGTGGCATAATGGACCACTCCGGCGAGGAATCCCAGCTTAAAACCTGTCAGAGAGGGCGTATTCTTTATGGAATAGAAAAGCGGAATAAACGCGACCCACGCAAGGAATTCCCAACCGATTCGCGGAAACGAGGCGGTTAGCAGCAGGCCGGTTGTCGCTGCCAGTGCAGCGTCAAATAGCTTTATCCCCCACATTCGATTTTGGATTTTGGATTTTGGATTTTGGATTTAGCGCAGGGTTGCGCCTCACGGCTTGAAAGCATACCACTTCGTGTCGGAATGCGGAATAATGAAGAATATCCAATATTGAGCATGAAGTCCTGGCGCGGGCGGGGTAAACCCAAATTCTTTTTCTGAAAGATCATATATCTCATCGTTCGCTTAATAAATTCGTACTTAGATTAATTCTTGTTCCAGGTTTCAGGTTTCAGGTTTCAGGTTTCAGGGCACATGTAGGTTTCAGGGCACATGTAGGTTTCAGGTGTCAGTGTTCAGGTGTCAGTGTTCAGCTCTTGCATTTATTCACTCCTGACACCTGACACCTGAAACCCGAAACCTGAGGAATTATAGATTCTCAAAATTAACAAAAGTCTATCCCTATTAAGCGAATGATAAGAAATAATCAATCTTCAATCTTCAATCTTCAATAGTCAATAGTCAATATAGTATTATCTATCAAACGCGTCTTACCGACCCATACGGCCAGGGCCATTAACGTTGGCCCCTCAACCCGGCTCACGTTCTCAAGGGTTTCCGGGTCGCATACGGCTACATAGTCAATTTTCGTATAAGGATAGGAGCGGATCAGCTCTGATGCCTCATGGATGAGTTGCCCGGCATCCCTTATCCCTTGAGCCACGTTTTTATGGGCCTGTTGAAGGGCCTGAAGGAGAGACAGGGCAGAACGCCTTTCATCTTCAGACAGATAGGTGTTTCGGGAGCTCATGGCCAGACCGTCGGGTTCTCGCACAATCGGGACGCCAATAATTCTTATATCAAGATGCAAGTCGCGTACCATACGCCGGATGATAACGAACTGCTGATAGTCCTTTTCCCCAAAGATGGCAACGTGAGGCCTGACTATATTAAAGAGCTTGGCTACCACCGTGGCCACACCACGAAAATGGCCCGGCCTCGATGGGCCGCAAAGGTACTGAGGAAGCATCTCCAGGTCAACGTAAGTCTGGTATGCTTTGTCATACATGGCCTCGGCCTCGGGGGCAAAGACTACATCGACCCCCACAGACTCGGCCAGGCTCGCATCCCGATCTGGATCCCTCGGGTAGGTCTGAAAGTCTTCTGAAGGGCCAAACTGAGTCGGGTTGACAAAGATGCTTATAATCAGGGCGTCTCCATGTTTTCGCCCCTCACGCATGAGGGCCAGATGACCTTCGTGAAAGTAACCCATGGTGGGAACGAAAGCAATGGCCTTGCCGGTTTGCAGCAGGCGCGCTGCCTCGCGCTGCATGTGTTCTATGGCTGTGATGATTCGAATGTGGCCCTCCAGACATAAAACATTCAAATTAATGCTTCATTTTGCAAATGTCAACATGATTGCCAGGCTGGCAGCAATTCTCGGTAAAAAACACAACGTTTTTTTGCCATGGCATCAATCTGACGAAGCGTATTTTCGGGAACAGTGATGTTAACCCTGACACTTTTTGGTTTTGGATCGGGAATCGTGACCACCAGAAAAGCTATGGCATCGGCATTTTCAGGATCAGCCATTTTGATTGTCGTTGCAGCGACCGTATTTCCAAAGATCTAAATTGTTACGTCGGCTTTTTTTGTAGATGCGGCCAGAGATATGGTATAGAGATGCCAGAATATTTGCTCACGGAGGACTTATGTTCATATTTCGAATTTTATTTTCTGCCAGAAAGAACACGAATTCTATTATTAACGGACTAATTGACAAGCCCCGCCTTGTCTTTATATCAACAGTACTCTGCCTCGTTTCCCTTTTTCATGGTTCTGTTTATGCGGAAGCAGAACTGTCTTCTATGGCTCAAAGCAGAACCGATGTTTATGAAAACCAATGGATCGATCGGATCATCCCTTCGAAACCTGATGATCTATTTGTGGTATTAAAAAACGGGCTGACAGTATTGATTCGTGAGTCTCACGGATCAAAAGTGGTCTCGTCCCGGGTATTGGTCAAGACCGGATCGATCTATGAGGGGGAAAGGACGGGAGGCGGTCTTTCTCACTACCTGGAGCACGTGGTATCAGGCGGCACAACTTCAAAGATTGCCGAGGCACAGATCAAGGAGCGTGTACAGGCCATAGGCGGGGCCTCCAATGCCTATACGGGCTACGAGCATACCGGATATTTTATCAATACCACACGGGAGCATCACAAAGAGGCCCTGTCCCTGCTGTTGGCCTATGTGACCGACTGTCAATTTGATGAAACCGAGTATCAGAGAGAGAAGGGTGTGATCCTCCAGGAATTTCAGATGGGCGAAAACAATCCGTCTCGGCGACTCTGGTACTTGTTTATGAAGACAGCATATCTCAAGCATCCTGTCCGATATCCGGTTATTGGGGAAAAAGAGATCTTTCTTAAAATGAACAAAGAGGATCTCCTATCACATTATCGTCGATGGTATACACCGGAGAATATGGTCGTTTCAGTGGCCGGAGACGTAGACAAAGAGGAGGTACTTAAAACAGTGCTCGATCTTGCCGGAGACATGAAAGGCGCTGCAAATCCCATGTATGTTCTTCCCGCGGAACCACCCCAGCCCTCCCCGCGCAGAGTGGAAAAGAGCTTGCCTATGGCAAGGATTGCACGGGCTCAGCTTGGCTTTCGAACTGTCGCCCTAACTGATCCGGACCTTTATCCCCTGGATGTGCTGGCTGTTATCATGGGTGATGGCCGTACTTCAAAGCTGTATCGAACAGTGCGCGATAAGAAGGGGCTGGTCCTTTCGATAAGCGCTGGGAGCTGGACCCCTGTTTTTGCAAAAGGCCAATTTTTAATCTCTATGGATCTCGCGTATGACAATTTATCCAAAGCGATTGATGCGGTCTGGGAAGAACTCTCAGACGTTCAGAAAAACCCGGTAAGCGAAGAAGCTATGGAACGAGCCAGGAACAAGGTTGTGGCGAACCATATCTTTGATCAGGAGTCTGTGCAAAGCCGGGCCAGCCAGGTTACCTTAGATTGGGTAGGCACGGGTGATCCTTATTTCAGTGAAAACTACGTGTCAAAGATCCGGGAGGTCACCTCTGAAGACGTGACGCGGGTGGCTAAAAAATACTTTCAGAGGGACCGGATGACTCTTGCGGTAATCAAACCGCACGGGGTAGCATTAAAAACCCGGGAGTTGCCGTCGCCACCTTCTATCTCGCAGGAAGAAGTTCACAAAATCATACTACCAAATCAGATGACCCTTATTCTGAAAAGGAATATAGCCGCACCCATTGTTGCCTTAAGGTTTATGGTAAAGGGAGGACTTCGGTTCGAGCCGGTCGAAAAGGCCGGCCTTTCTGACTTTATGGCATCTCTTCTAACCAAGGGGACCAAGAATCGAGCCAAGATCGAGATTGCGAAGACCGTCGAAGATCTGGGAGGATCGATCCAATCAAGCTCCGGAAAGAATGTGGTGAGCGTCTCAGTTTCAGTTCTAAAAGAACACCTCGATATAGCCCTTGACTTGCTTTCCGACGTGCTTCTCCACCCCACATTTCCGGAAAGTGAAATCGAAAAGCAGCGCAGGGAGACTCTCATGGCGATCCAAAGGCTCGATGAGTATTGGACGTCAGAGATTGGCCGTCTCTTCAAGCGGCATTATTACCAAAAGCATCCCTACCGAAATGATGTGATCGGCTCAGCCAAAGCCGTGGAGAGCTTCTCCGGTAAAGACATGAGAGATTTTTACGAATCGATCATGATGCCGAACAATGCCGTTTTGGCTATATTCGGAGACATTGATCCTGAGACAGTGCGTTCAAGGGTTGAGAACACCTTTGAAGATTTTCAACCCGGTATTTTGGAACAGCCGATCATTGAGATGGAGACCCGAAATATTGTCCAGGACGAAACTTTTGAGATATTCAACGAGAAGACATCGGCGGCCATTTTGGTAGGGTATAACGGCCTGACGCTTGCCGACCATGACCGCCCTGTGGTGGATGTGCTGGACGCCATTGTTTCGGGCATCCGATATCCCAGCGGGTGGCTGCATGATGCGCTGCGAGGGGGGGACAAAAGTCTGGTCTATGTGGTGCATGCCTATCCCGCCTTTGGGATCGATGGCGGGTATTTCGGGATAATGGCTCAGACCACTCTCGACAACTATGAAGAGGTCTTAAAAATTATTCTGGATAAGATGGCCCTGATTCAAAATACGGAGGTGGACCCCACAACCTTAGAGCGAGCCAAGAACATGTGCATCACCACACATGAGATCGGCCTGGAAAGAATAGCATCTCAGGCCTCAAGTGCCGCTGTCAACGAGATCCTGGGATTGGGCCATGATTATGACGGTAAGTATCCTGGCCTCATTCAGCGTGTCAGTGCGGGGGACGTGTTGCGGGTGGCGAAAAAGCTTCTTTCCCACCATCTGATTGTAGCTACAAAACCCAAATAAGTGCCTAAAGTGAACTAAAGTGAACTAAAGTGAGCTAAAGTTGAAGGAATGAAACTAAACCTGTAACTATTCAGGTTGTCGGGTTCACGGTTCACGGTTGGCTACTTTCTTCATCGCTCTCTAACCTTGAACCGTGAACCGTGGAACTTTGAACCTGAGTAGTTACCTAAACCTGAGATTGCTTTGCTCCGCTCGCAATGACATAGGGCATTTGAACCCCCTGAAC
>JAQYWL010000066.1 GCA_030145035.1 Desulfobacteria bacterium
AACTCAATGAGGATAATAGTATTTTGGATTTGGATTCAGGCCAGCTCTGGAGGTAACTTATGAAACTCGACGATATCTTGGCAGATATTTATGCGCTTGAGGAGGAGCTTTTAGGCTTTGAGCGTAAGTATGGCATCCGTTCGGAGACCTTTTATGCTGCCTATGTTAGCGGTGAAGAGCCAGAAGATGAAAGTTGGGTGTTAGACTTTGGCGAGTGGGCCAGTGTCTACAAAACCTGGCTCACACGTCAGGCTGATTATCGCAATGAAGTTCAGCAGCTCCAGCAGCATGGGCCGAGCCTGGAAGGGCTAATCCAGGTAACCGTATGAACAACCCATTACGTACCCCGGAAGACTACGAACTGTTCTTGTACACCCTCACTGATAAGTTCCCATAAGTGCGTCATTCCACAATAACCTTTGTACGTAAGGGGGCATCACTCCAATCTGCCCACTCTCATTCGGGATATTGAGTCTTTCCTCAAGAGGATAGATGTCGAAATTCAAGGAAGTTGATCTCCACGCCTGCTGTCGATATGTTTTGAAATTGAAGAAAGAGATGTGCCAAGTCTTTGATCTGGAGCCGTTGACCTGGTTTTCGTTGGATATTCTCGCAGCAGCTTGTCAAGGATTGCAAGGATTGGTGATTGGGGTCCTTGACTTTGGACATTCTTGTGAAAGCAGTATCTTGATTCACAACGTCATTATAAAGATTGGTGATTGGGGTCAGGTTCCTCATAGACCCAATAAACCTTGTGTCCCAGGTTGTCCTGAACAACCCTTTTGTCTAAATTTTGAGTGAATGACCGTTTGCATGGCAGGGGGTACCCTAAGTGACCAGGCCGTATCCCATAGCTCGATAGCCCCTCAGGCGTTTTTCATACATTCGCATGAGCATGGGGACATTTTGATCAACGTAATCGTATATGCGGACCTCCTTTTTGCCTGCGTAAAGACGGTGTAATCGCCCTGCATACTGGACCAAGGTCCCTTTCCACGAAACCAGCATGGTCAGGAACAGCGTATCAAGGCGAGCATCGTCGAATCCTTCGCCAATATAGCGACCGGTTGCCAACAGGACGCGCTCTTCGTGTTTAGGAATAGAAGCCATCCGTAGCATCACTTCTCTGCGCTTTTTGATTCTCATGCCGCCTTGGAGGACAATCAGATTCTTTGTGAACATGTTTAACTTCTGTGCCAAGATCTCCAGGTGGTCTTTACGTTCAGTAAGTATGATGGGAGAACGGCCTTCATCCAAGACAGCGAGTACATCCTCAAATATGAGCTGGTTTCTTTTTTCATTTGATACCAAGGCAGAGTAAATATCTTGAATGGCGGCGTCCTCTTGGCCGAACGGCAAACAGAGGTCAGTTTCCCTGCATATGAGACGATGGTGGAGTACTTGCTGTGTCAATTGGCTTTTGGATTTGACCGCATACCTTATAGGGCCGCACTGCATAGTAATGATCGGCTGGTGGCCATCGCGGCGATAGGGAGTTGCAGTCAGTCCGGTTACATACTTGGCCTTTACTTTCCGGAGCACTTGTTCAAAAGAAAAAGCGGAGACGTGCTGACACTCATCAGCAATCACGTGTCCATATTCACCAACTATGTCTTTGACTTCTCCCTTTCTAACCAGGCTTTGAAGCATGCCCACATCAATTATACCTGTTCTGCTCTGTCTGCCACCTCCGATTTGTCCGATATTTTCGGGGGCTATGTCCAAGAATTCCTTAAGGCGGTCCTTCCATTGTTCCAACAGGGGCTTCCGATGAACCAATACCAATGTATTGAGAAGTCGGGCGGCAATGAGATAAATGCCAGCCACGGTCTTCCCGGTTCCAGGTGGGGCAACAAGGATGCCGATGTCATTTTCCAACAACGTTTCCACCCCCACCTGCTGAACACGGTTAAGATGGCCGCGAAAAGACACGTGTATAAGTCTTCCCAGGTTACGTTCATCCCTCAAGTTCAATTCTATTCCGTTTTGGTTCAGCAAATCTTTGATGTCGTCAAGGCTGCCTCTCGGCAAGGCAAGGTGTTTGGGAGATTCCTCGGCACACCATATTACCCTCGGGGTCTGTGCGGTGGAAAACCGCATTTTTTGCCTTTTGTAAAACTCGGGATTCTGAAAGGCCGCAAGCCTCTTAAGCTGGGTCAAAAGTCGTGAAGGGACACCCTCTTTTTCCAGATAGATCAGATTACTGTAGGTAGCCCTAATCTTTTTTGGCAGTGGTTCCGAAATTCTTGCTTGAAAAGATATCTCGGCGGAAACCTTCCAGGGTTTGCCTTCTTCGTCAGAGGACCCAATACGAACACCTAAGACCCGTCCACTTCGGTTCGCCTCTCTTACCAGCAACGCCGCACTTTCTGGGGGCATACGCACGAGAGAGGCGAGGTATGCCCATTGATCCGATATGGCCTGGAAGTTGTCGTCAACAAAGGTGGTATTCCCGTACTCCCTCGGCCCTTTTTGCAGAGGGAGTGCAATCAGGTTGCCAAATCCACCTTTGGGCATCGTATCCTGGTTCGGAAACAGTCGATCATAGGAGTCCATGCCCAATTCATGACGGCGAGACATGGTTTCGGTAAGAAGGTAACACCCAAGCTGACGGGCTATTGATGCTTCAACAGGGGAAGAAAAGAAAATCCAAACATGGTACCCCTTGCCTGAACGAGAACGCTCCAGCGCTGCCGGAACCTTAAGAAGTCGGCACGTTTCCGAGAAAGCTCGTGCATCATCCATCCACGACTTCTTGTCAAAGTCTACGGCCAGAAAATAACAGGTCTCATCTTGAAGAAGCGGATAAACGCCAATGGTGATCTTGCCCTCAAGGTGATGCTTTATGACTTTGTCCGTAACCGGATCAAAGTCACGATTCGAACAATCACTACATCTGACCTTTGGTTTGACGCAGAGATCTGTTTTCCATTCATTCCTACATGCCGGGCTGTAGCCTTTCTTGCCAGTCTTTTTGCTTTGCCAGTATCGCGGATACACATCTTCCCGGCCTCGGAATAGGCTTCGGAATAATCGAATTTTCTCTTCAGGCGGCGAGTCTTTGGTTAGAGACGAGCCAAAGGGTAGGGACGGCTCTTTGATGACTTCATTCTGAGAAAGAGACGCCAGTTCATCCCGGAGATTAACCAACACTTCAGCAATCTTGTTCTTTTCATTATCAAGCTCTGTGAGACGCGCTTCAGCCCTGGCTATCGCTTCCACAAGGGATTTTCGGTCAGTCATGCCCACTTATGCCCCTATGGCACCTTTTATCTCGCTTACGATAGACCAATATCGCCAGTACGGGAGAATGGTGAACTTGAGATTTTCTATTTTTTCAATCCTGTCCTCGTTCTTTGAAATGACAACCGCTTGTTCAGATTTGAAGCGTTTCATAAATTTTGTTAAGGGCTTTAGATCTTTCATTCTGATCTTTTCCCTGATCTTGATTTCAACGGGTAATACCTTATGCTGACTCTCTATCACGAGATCGACCTCTTCTTTCTGCGGGGACCGGTAGAAAAACTGTGCCTTAAGAAGGTTGGCAAAATAGCCTTCAATCAGAGGATGATAATCAGGCTCACCCGGCCTTAGCGCTGACACGAATCCGGCATTGGAGAGATAGATTCGCTTAAGCTTCTTTTCACTGGTGAGCCGATTGCTTGAAAAATTGTACAACTTAGTTACCAATAATGAATAGCCAAGGTATGAAACATAATTCGATATAGTGCGCTGGTCCACTCTTAGGTCATTGCCCAGATTCCTATAATCCAGATACATGCCAGGGATGCTTGCAATTATTTGCAGCAATCGGAAGAGGAGCTCAGGTCGGTTTATGGTAAAGGCCTCGGGAATGTCTTTAAAGATAACGCGCTCAAGCAGACTTTCTCTGAAATACTTCTTAAGGGCAAAGTCATCGAAATCTACAGCTTCAATGAACCCGCCTTTTTTGAGATAGTCTTGAAAGAGTCCCATTATTTCAGTCTGATACAGCTCTTCTCTTGTCTTATCGATCCGGATATCCTTAAATGCAATGAACTCATCAAAAGAAAGGGGCTCAATACAGAATTCAAAAAAACGACCCGCAAGGCTCTCCTTGATCCCCTTCTTGAGAATAAGGGCTGCCGATCCCGACAAAATGATCTTAACCTTAGGGTAACGGTCATAAATGATCTTAACCTTATTGAACCAGTCATCCAGTTTTTGAACCTCATCCAAGAGGAGATATGTTCTTGCTTGTTCATCCAACCCCTGTCTTAGAATATCCTGTTGATAGATTTCGAGAAGCTTGCTTAGGCTATAAGCCTGTTCATCAAAAGAAAAATAGAGTATACGAAATGGTTCCACGCCCCCCTTCCTGAGCAAATAATCTATCAATTGGTACATTAATGTGGTCTTCCCGGCGCGTCTTAGCCCAAAGAGGATGATGATTTGTCTGTAATCCAAGAATGAAAGTATATGGTCGAAAATTTCGCGCTTTTTCCCGGCTTGACCCCTGGGAACACTTGAAGTCTTCCACCATGGGTTGAACTCATACAAAGGCATGCAATAACTCTCCAATGTAATTATTTTTGAAATATAATATCATTACAATGTCATTGAAATTCTGTCAAGGCTTTTCCCCTGTATTGCAATGAAATGCGTTCCGATTCAGAAGGTAACGCTTTGGGTCAAGGAGGTCCAACCATTTCGGGTGGCGGGCAGGCAAACCCCATCCCTACGATTTCGCGCGCCAAGGGGGACGTCCAGAAAGCGCCGGGATAAACCGGCATAGAATAGGGGATGAAAGAGCCCCACATGAAAGGAGTAGCTGCTCCATCATGGCCTCGAGTCATGCGCGGGCAGCCGTGAGGCTGCACGTGAACCGTTTGGCAGGGGGAAGGGGACCAGGGTCGTGACGGTCATGCGTTTATGCGTTTCTATCAGGAGCTAAATATGATACAGGCTCCAACATGCGGTGAAGAGCTCGTATCGAGGCACCGGAGGCGCTGCATCACATCCTGGGGGGTAGGCGGGTACGATTTTGGTAAAGCTGTCAATCGGATGGTGCAGCGCTTCGATATGAAAACCCGAGAGATT
>JAQYWL010000031.1 GCA_030145035.1 Desulfobacteria bacterium
CCGACACCAAAAAGTACACCTGACACCAAAAAGTAGGAACAAAAGAACTTATCTCTTGGCGCCCGCATCCTTGATAAGTGTAAACCGAGGAATGAAGGATGCCGAATCTAACTACAGACCATTGCGCAAATCCGAACATAACCTTCAATACCTTTTTGGTTCCGGCTTGTCTGGGTTGGCGTGTTCTATGCCAATCATCAATCGTCAATCATCAATCCAACGTCGCAAAGACCCTAAAGGCCGCAAAGCATGAAATCCCTTGCCCGCTGGTCCACGAACAACCGGGTTACCATCAACCTGCTCATGATCTTCGTTATCCTGGCCGGTCTCCTGTCGCTGACCCGGATGCGTCGGGAAATGTTCCCCCAGTTTTCCCTTGATTTCATTCATATAACGGTCATCTACCCGGGCGCCAGTCCGGAAGAGATCGAAGAGGGGATCTGCATCAAGATCGAGGAAGAGATCAAGGGGATCGAGGGGGTCTCCAAGATCATGTCCACCGCCTCAGAAGGGCGAGGGTCGGTGCTGGCTGAACTCGATGTGGACAGCGACGATGAAGTCCAAGATATTCTGGATAAGGTTAAGACCGAGGTGGATCGTATCGACACATTCCCTGAAGATGCTGAAAAACCTGTCATTATTGAATTGGTGATGCGGGAGCCAGTCATCAGTGTGGCCGTTTACGGGGATGTCTCTGAACGAAAACTCAGGCAGGTGGCCGAAAGAATCAGGGATGACCTGACCGATGCTGAGGCGATCTCCCAGGCAGACCTGTTGGGTGTCCGGGACTATGAGATATCGATTGAGGTTTCTGAGGAAAACCTGAGACGATATGGTCTCACCTTTGACGGGGTGGCCAAGGCTGTGCGCACCGCCAGCCTTGATTTACCGGCTGGTGTCATCAAGACACCCGGGGGAGACGTGTTGATCCGGGCGAAGGGTCAGCGTTATTTTGGTCGGGAGTTTAAAGATATCCCTCTCATCACCCGCAAGGACGGTACCATCATCCGCTTAGGTGATGTGGCTGATATTATTGATGGCTTTGAGGATATAGATCAATGGGGCCGCTTCAACGGCAAACGTATGGCTATGGTTCAGGTCTCCAGGACCAGTGATGAAGACATCATAGAGATTGCCCGCACCGTGAAGGATTACGTGGGCGCGTACCGGGGCACGTTGCCTGAAGGGGTTGAGCTTGCCATATGGGGAGACCTCTCCAAGATGGTTCAGGACCGGATAAACTTGCTCTCCAGGAACGGCACCCAGGGTATATTCCTTGTGTTTCTCAGTCTTGCCCTTTTTCTGAATTTTCGCCTCGCCTTCTGGGTGGCCATCGGCATACCGATCTCATTTATGGGTGCGTTCTTTGTCCTGAACTGGCATGGTGATACGATTAACATGATCTCGCTGTTTGCCTTTATCATGACTCTGGGCATCCTGGTGGATGATGCCATCATCTTTGGTGAAAACGTCTACTCGCATTCTTTCCGGGGCAAATCACCTAGCCAGGCCGTCATAGACGGTATTGGGGAGGTGGGCTGGCCGGTGGTTATGGCGGTGTCCACCACCATTGTGGCATTTACGCCCCTGTTGTTTGTCGCAGGGATTATGGGCAAATTCATTGCAGTGCTCCCTACCGCCGTGATCATCATATTGATCGTCTCGCTGGCAGAAGCCATTGTGATCCTGCCAGCCCACCTGCATGGAGCCCTTTCCAGAGCCTCCAGTGACCAACCTTCCCGAAAAGGATTACACGTGCGCCTCGTTGCCACGGTTGACAAGGCCCTGCGTCATGTCATCAACCGCCACTATGCCCGGGCCATCAAGTTTGCGTTAAAAAACCGCTACTTTTCACTCTGCATAGCCCTCGGGGTCCTTATCATCATGGCTGGAGTGGTGGCTGGGGGGCATGTCTCGTTCGTGCTCTTTCCAAAGACTGAAAGCGATTGGATGATTGCCGAGGTGAGTTATCCTCTGGGCACACCGGTTCAAATCACCGAAAACACCATCAAGCGCATTGAAAAGGCAGCCCTTGCCCTTAATCGACAGCTTGCCCCTGAGGTGCCTGAAGGGGAAAAGATGGTACAGCATGTGCTCTCTCTGGTGGGACAGATTCCACCCAGGGACTGGAAGGCTGGTGAGAGGGGCGGGCACGCTGGGCAGATCTGGGTGGAGCTTTTAACCTCGGAAAATCGACCCGGGATGCGCGCAGAGTATGTCCTCAAAGAATGGCGAAAAAAAGTAGGAGATGTGCCTGGTATTGAAAAATTGTCCCTTTCGCTTTTGCATGGCGGCCCGGCCGGAAACCCCATTGAAGTTCAACTCATTGGTCAGGACTTTGACGTGCTCAAACAGGCTGCCTCGGATCTGAAGGCAGAAATCGCTTCGTATCCGGGCACCTATGACATTGTCGATAACTTCAAACCTGGCAAGGAGGAAAAAAAGCTCAAGGCCCGACCCGGCGCCAGGCCTCTGGGGATCTCCCTGGAGGATATTGCCAGGCAGGTGCGGCAAGCCTTTTATGGCGAAGAGGCATTGCGGATACAGCGTGGTCGGGATGATATCAAGGTCATGGTAAGATATGCAAAACCGGAACGTCACAGCCTTGCTGGTATGGAAGAGATGCGGATCAGGACGAGTCAAGGGGACGAGATACCCCTGGAGGAGGTGGCGGAAATAGCTCACGGGCGTGCTTACTCCGCCGTCCGGAGGGTGGACCGGAAAAGGGTCATTACGGTCATCTCAGACCTTGACCAGGAGGTGGCCAACGCAGCCGAGATTGTCAATGACCTGAAGGCAAATTTCTTGCCCCAGCTCCTGAAACGATATCCGGGCATAAGCTACAGCATGGAGGGGGAGGAGAAAAGGCGGGTTGAGTCCCTGGATAGCCTTAAACGGGGTTTTGTGCTCGCCCTGATGGGAATCTATCTCCTTTTAGCTACCCAGTTCCGTTCTTACGTCCAGCCTGTGGTCATCATGATAGCCATCCCCTTTGGTCTGATAGGGGCTGTGGCGGGGCACCTGATTATGGGACTTGATTTGACCCTGCTGAGTCTGTTCGGGTTAGTAGCCCTGTCGGGAATTGTAGTGAACGACTCCCTCATCCTCATCGACTTTATCAACCGGGCCGTTCGAGATGGCAAGCCCCTTGAAGAGGCTGTGGAGGCGTCAGGCAAAGCCCGCTTCAGACCTGTGATTCTCACCTCGGTGACCACGATCGCAGGCCTCATGCCGCTTATGCTTGAACGAAACTTCCAGGCCCAGTTTCTTATTCCCATGGCAGTGAGTATCACATTCGGACTCCTTGTGGCCACGGTCCTGACCCTTCTGTTGGTTCCCGCCCTTTACATGATCATCAAAGATCTGACCGGTTTTTCGGCCGGGCACTTTGGCCGAGCATAGCTTGCTCCAAGTTCGCTTCTCGGGCTTGCAAGCGAGGAAAGGCAGTTGAACAATCTCTACCGTCGCAGAACCGCACCGGCCCTTGCCGTTTCGCTAGAACTCTCCAAGGCCATTAGCCAGCTCTCTTTTGAAATCCGCCGTCAGATCGGCCTGCTGATCGACCGCCAAGGCATACGAAATACAGTAAATAACTGACCTGATAGAATCGGAACTGCCTCTAAGAAACTGACGGCACAATTGAAAAACCCGAAAATTTGTGATATGGGAATGAAATCTCTAAAAAGGCCGTTTGATTCTGAGGTATCGATAGTGGTTGCAAAGCTATGTTTGGCAGGATTTATTGGGTTTTTTCTAGGCTTCGGTACTTTCGGATATACATCGGAAAAGAGTTTCCATAATGCAAACATAAAAAAAGGAGATGTCACAATGACCCTGACAATCACATCCCCGGCATTCTCACATAACAATGAGATTCCTATGCATTACACCTGTGACGGTAAGGATGTTTCACCTGCTCTGGAGTGGTCGGGCCTACCCGAAGGAACCAAAAGTGTTGTTCTGATTGTAGATGATCCCGATGCTCCTGACCCTGCCGCACCTAGAATGACGTGGGTGCACTGGGTGCTTTATAACATCCCTCCAGGTGCCCCAGGATTGCCCGAAGGTGTGAGACCGAAGGACCTTCCCGGGGGAACTAAAGAAGGGCTCAACGACTGGAAACGTACTGGATACGGCGGACCCTGCCCGCCGATCGGCCGCCATCGTTACTTTCACAAGCTCTATGCCCTGGATGTTGTTCTTCCGGATCTGGGTAGGCCGATCAAAGGAGAGCTTGAAAAGGCAATGGAGGGACACATTCTCTCGAAAGCAGAGTTAGTCGGAACTTACCAGCGTTCTCGATAAGTCTACGGAAAGGAGGTGTTTTAGATATGAACGAATGGGACTGGAAGCTATTGTTATCCGTTTGTATAGTTTGTGGCACTGTCGGCTTCTTGATATTGGTAATGCTTGCAACGATTTTGTCTTGACACATGTATGTGGTGAAATTGCTTGCCCTGGCAATTGTTGTCATTGGCACAGCAGCACTGGGCGAAAGAAGGCTCCACTCGACTTTGAGGAGTAGAGCCTTCACAACTTAAATGACCTTCTATCCAGACAGTATCGACATTAAATTCTCAGATGTTTCTCTTTGTTCCAGTACTTGCGGTTGGATCAAGCTGTGTTTCCTGCTAGCTCTTGGCATCTCGATTCACGCAGTCACTTAGGGCCGCCTGAATGGTCTCGGCGGCCAGGAAGGCGCAGTGGACCTCATCTTCGGGAAGGCCCTCGAGGATCTCCAGGATCGCTTCACCGGTCATATCTGCAACATCTTCGAGCTCTTTTTCAATTGCCAGTTCACAGGCGACAGAAGCGCATACCGCACCGCAACCGCAGCCGTCTGTGGTGAAAGAGGCATCTGAGACAGTGTCGCCGTCAAGGCGAAGAAAAATCTCCATGGTGTCACCACAACTGCCGGTGACACGACCGTATCCTGTGGGGCTCTCCATGCGCCCACCAAACCTTGGACTGCACCACCGCTCATACACATTTTCTCCATAGGTTTGAATGATTTCCTGATGTATCTGTTCCTGCAAGCGATCAGCAAACTCATCAAGGGAATTGCTCATGCGGCTTTAACCTCCTCGTTACATTGATGTCAGTGAGCCCACTTGTCATAATCAGACTTATTCAATCCAGTTAACAACATCCCCGAGGTCTTTTGTCAAGAGTGTAGCCCTGGCACCCATCTTACTTTTTGATTCTCAATGACCAAGAGGTCCTCTTCATCTATCTTAGCGATGATGATCGACCTGTTGCGCTTGTAAGTCTTCAGGTCCAGGTAGTGGCCCAGGGGGAGATTTTTTAGCCTTTCGCAAACAGTGTCAATTATCTTTGTCTTGTCAATCATCAGGGTGGCCTAAGGGAAAATATCGATAGCAGAGAGGACAAAAGGCCTAATAAGATGGTGCCAGGGCAGGTTTTGGGATGGATTCTGTTGTAAACTCTTGTCGTGGGGATTTCGGGCAAAGACAAACGGCCTATTTGTCAGCCACCTCCTTTACGGAATCATCGGAATCCACATGTTGCACGAGACATTCGGAGATGGA
>JAQYWL010000473.1 GCA_030145035.1 Desulfobacteria bacterium
AAAACAAAGGATATCTTCTAAAGTTTCAAATAGATATTGCAGCGATGCTGGAAATGTTTTGGTCATTTGATATTCGGATTTTGAAATTGTTTCGGATTTCGATATTCGGATTTCGGATTTAAGCGTCTGTGCAATCCTTCTAATTTGACAACTTAGAATCTACTTTGACGTTGCCCTGACAAGCAGACAAGGGGTCCTTGACATTGGACAAAGAGCGGGATGGGGTAATTCATTGATTCCCAAAACCACACTGTCCACCGCAGTCAGGGCATGTCCAGTCAATGGCGTTGCAGGTCAGGCCCCACAAATTTTCCATCATGCACTCCTGGCATATCTGAAAACCGCAGCGACATGTCCAGCAAAAGAGGGGTTTTTGGCCGCATATATGGCAGAAATACTCCTTTCTCCTTCTCCTTTTGGATCTTGGCCTGCTGTTTATTGGTTGTGCTTCCATTCACAGACTTCTATGATGATGTTTTGGGGTAGCGGAATATCCCCAAATATTTTTCTGAAACACTATACAATACAGGACAAGAAATTGTCCATACCTCTCTTATAGGGCGTTCTTGGGGTTGGCCGTTGTCATGGCTCCTGATTCATGGTAAGCAGGGTTTATCGAGTTTATTGGGTTCTTTGGGTTTGTTGAGTTTCAAGAAACACAGAAAACTGTGTGAACACAGCAAACACATTTACATGACAGCGATGTACAATCCAAAATCCAAAATCCAAAATCCAAAATCCAAAATCCTATATCTCATTGACGGAAGCAGCTACATATACCGGGCCTACCATGCTGTCCGCCACCTCTCCACAACAAAGGGCCTGCCCACCAACGCGACCTTTGGTTTTTCGAATATGCTCCTGAAGCTTCTTGCGGATCGGAACCCTGAGCGCATGGCTATGGCATTTGACGCCAAGGGCCCTACCTTTCGCCACGAAATATACGAGGCTTATAAGGCGAACCGCCCCCCCATGCCGGAGGACCTTGCCGTGCAGATACCCTACATCAAGCAGGTCGTTGAAGGCATGAACATCACCTCGTTGGAACTCGCAGGCTATGAGGCTGATGATATTATTGGAACGCTGGCCCGCGCTGCTGAGAAAAAGGGCTTCCACGTGGTCATGGTCACGGGCGACAAGGACTTCAAACAGTTGGTTTCCCCTGGAGCCAGCATCTGGGATCCCATGAAAGACCGCACCATTGACTATACTGGCCTAAAGAAAGACTTTGGCCTGGAGCCCTCTCAATGGGTGGATGTCATGGGGCTTTCCGGTGATACCTCCGATAATATTCCAGGGGTACCGGGCATCGGGGAAAAGACTGCCGTTTCATTGATCAAGACCTTTGGGAGTGTGGAGGGAATCTTTGAAAACCTTGACAAGGTAACCAGAAAGAAACTTCGCGAGAACCTGACCAACTTCCGTGAGCAGGCCATGTTAAGCCGTCGGCTGGTGGCAATCAATACCGAGGTCCCTTTATCTGTCGAGATCGCATCATTGAGGGTTTCAGGTCCTGATGCGGAAGCGCTGGCCCGCCTTTTCAAGGACCTGGAGTTTCAAAGGCTCCAGAAGCAGTTTCCTATAAAGACGGACCTTAGCCACAAAAACTACCGCGTAATCCTGGATGATGAGGCCCTCAAGGGGCTAATCGATGAGCTGAAGCAGGCAGGAATGTTTTGCCTCGACATAGAAACAACGGCAAAGGATCCCATGCAGGCTGAGGTTGTGGGGCTCTCATTTGCGTGTCGACCGAATCAAGCCGCCTATATCCCCTTGCGACACCGCTATTCCGGTGCTCCTAGGCAGCTTGACCCGGACCGCACCCTTGCGAGCTTGAAACCTCTTCTCGAAGACCCGAACCTGGCCAAAGTGGGCCAGAATATCAAGTACGACTGGATCGTACTGAAGCGCTCCGGCATTGACCTGCAAGGCGTTATCTTTGACACCATGGTGGCCTCGTATCTCCTGAACCCGACCCGGCGCGCCCACAACCTGGAGACGATTGCGGCCGAATACCTTGACCATAAAACGATATCCTACAAAGAGGTCACCGGTAACAAGAAGGGCGACAAGGGCTTTGACGAGGTCCCCGTAGAGGATGCGGTGCCCTATGCATGCGAGGATGCCGATATCACCTTGATGGCCTGTGAGGCGCTAAAGCCCAGGCTCCAAGAGGGCGGCTTTGACAGCCTCTTCAAAGAAGTGGAGATGCCCCTCATACCGGTCCTTGTGGACATGGAAATGTCCGGGATTTGCGTGGACAAGGGTCGTCTGGAGGCCGCATCAAAAGAATTTGAGCATCAGCTCCACGAAACAGAGGACCGAATATACGCGATTGCTGGAGAGCGTTTCAATATTCAATCCCATCAGCAATTAGGCCGGATACTTTTTGAAAACCTCAAGCTTCCCATTCAAAAAAAGACGAAAAAGAAGACCGGCTATTCCACAGATGTACAGGTGCTTACTACGCTTTCCCTTGAACATGAACTCCCGGCCCTGGTCCTTCAATACCGGTCGCTCGCCAAGCTCAAGTCCACTTATGCCGATGCCCTTGTGGATCTGATTCATCCGGAAACCCGCCGCATCCATACGTCGTACAATCAAACCGTCACAGCCACAGGCCGTTTGAGCAGCAGTGACCCCAACCTTCAAAACATTCCCGTACGGACCGAGGAGGGGCGTAAGATCCGGGCAGCCTTTGTTCCGCGAAAAGGGTGGACCATGCTCTCTGCGGACTATTCTCAGATAGAGCTCCGGCTCCTTGCCCACTATTCCGGGGACCCCACTCTTGTTGAGGCATTTGAAAAAGACCAGGATATCCACGCACGCACAGCGGCTGAGGTTTTTCAATTGCTGCCGAACATGATTACACCGGAGATGCGCCGTCAGGCCAAGGTCATCAACTTCGGGATCATCTACGGGATGAGCCCTTTCAGGCTCTCCAAGGAGCTGGGCATCAGCCAGAAGATGGCAAAGATATACATTGAAAACTACTTTCGCAGATACAAAGGCGTCAAACGGTTCACAGAAGAAACCAAAGAGGAAGCGCGCAAAGCGGGCAAGGTGGCCACGCTGCTGGGCCGTCATCGTTGGCTGCCCGACATCTTAAGCAAAAACCGAACTGCCCGTGAGTTTGCTGAGCGGACGGCTGTTAATACGCCCCTTCAGGGCACGGCTGCCGATCTCATCAAGCTGGCCATGATACAGATACAGCGTGCTTTTGCCGAACTGCGCCTGGAGACTAAGATGCTTCTCCAGGTCCACGACGAGCTGGTCTTTGAGGTGCCACCCCAGGAACTAACGACCGTGCAAAAATATGTGGCCGAGATCATGGAAGGGGTTTACAGGCTGCGTGTGCCGCTCAAAGTTGACATCAACACAGGGCAGAACTGGGCGGAAGTGCATTAATCCGTGATGGCTTGCTCCTGGGCCCAAATCACCAACCCTGTATTGTAGGGTGTTTCCATCTTCCCGCCACTCGGCATGATCCTGATGGTAAACCCATACTTGCCTGTCTGCAAGCATGGTATCTTGCCCTCAAAATGATGGTTGCCGTTGCCGTCAGAATCCGCGGCTTTCATATGGACGGTCTGTCTTTCCGTGAACTCGTCCTTGAAGCTCAAAGGCCCGAAATAGATATCCACGTCCACGTCTTCAGGTTCAAGTTGATTCAGAAAGATATCGGTCCCTATCCTGAGGTGGCCAGACACCGGTACAGGCGTGTCATCGTGCACATTGATCCGGTTGATCCGAATCTGATCCCAGTTGGTCATGATTTTGTCTCGCCACTGGGCCAGCTCTTTGGCGCCCTTCATCTCCTCCCTTGAAAGGCCATTGTAACGCCTTGAGGCACTGATGTAGAATTGATTGGTATAGTCCTGGACCATCCGGTGGCTGTTAAAAATCGGGCAAAGATGACACATGGCTGCTTTCATCTTTTCCAGCCAACCGTAGGGCAGGTTATCCAGGCCCCGGTCATAAAACACAGGTATAATTTCCCGCTCCAAGAGATTGTAAAAGTCCCCGCTTTCTACCTCATCCTGCAAATCATGGTCCTCATAGGTCTCGCCCCGGCCGATGGCCCATCCATAACTCTGGTCATAGCCTTCATCCCACCACCCGTCCAGGGTGCTCAGGTTCAAAACACCGTTGGGAATGGCCTTCATACCACTGGTACCACACGCCTCCATAGGTCTCCGGGGGATGTTGAGCCACATGTCGCAGCCTTTGAGCATTATGCGCGCCACCGTGATGTTGTACCCCTGGATGAACACAAACCGATGGCGAACCTCTTCTCTGTTGGCAAAGTGAATAAATCTCCTGATAAGCTCTTTGCCGGATGCATCATGGGGATGGGCCTTTCCTGCCACAATGATCTGTATGGGCCGTTCGGGGTGGGTGAGCAATTTAGTCAGCCGGGCCTCATCCTGGAGAATGATGCCTGGCCGTTTGTACTCCACAAAGCGACGGGCAAATCCAATGGTAAGGATCTCAGGATTGAGCACTTGGGCAGCAGTGCTCAGCTCCTGGGCTGATGCCCCAAAGCTCTTAAGCTGGGCCTGCAACCTTTTCCTTGCAAAGGCTACCAGACGCTCCCTTTGCCTTTCATGGGTCCGCCACAGTTCTGAGTCTGGAATCTGCTCCACCTGTTTCCAGACCTTCCGGCTGTCCGGGTCTTCAATCCAGTTCGGTCCGAGATACCGGTCAAAGAGTTCCGCCATGCCTTTCGAAATCCACGATGGGATGTGAATCCCGTTGGTTATCGCACAGATAGGGCTATCTTCCACTGGATTCTTGGGCCAGATCCTGTGCCACATGTTGCGGGAAACCATGGCATGGAGTCGACTCACCCCATTGACATGGGCTGACAGCCTCAGGGCCAGTACTGACATGGAAAACGGCTCCTGGTCGTTTGCGGGTTCGTGGCGGCCGAATCCCAGAAAAACCTTAAACGCAATTCCGAGAGACTGTAAATAATCTTCAAAATATGTGTGCATAAGGTCCGGTGAAAACACATCGTGTCCCGCAGGCACAGGGGTGTGCGTGGTAAAGGTATTGGTGGCGACCACGAATTCCCTGGCGGCATCAAAGGATAGGCCCTGCTCGTTTCTCAGGATGCGAATCCGTTCCAAGGCAGAAAACGCAGAGTGGCCTTCGTTCATATGGTACACAGTGGGCTCTATGCCCAGGGCCGATAGTGCCCGAACGCCGCCAATGCCAAGGACAATCTCCTGCCTGAGTCGCATGTCCCCGTCCCCGCCATAGAGCCGAGAGGTGATGTAGCGGTGCTCAGGTGGATTTTCTATTACATTCGTGTCGAGCAAGTACAAGGAAACTCGTCCCACCATCAGGCGCCATATCTGGATCTTAACCGCTTCGCCGCGTATCGATACCTCCACCATGATAGGTCGGCCTTTTTCATCCTTCATGAGGTGGACAGGCATGGTGGAAACATCGTTTTCAGGATAGGCTTCCTGCTGCCACCCGTCAGCATTCAAGTATTGCTGAAAATAGCCTTCGTGGTAAAAGAGACCAACGCCCACCGCCTGCAAATTCAAGTCGCTGGCAGACTTCAAGTAGTCACCTGCCAGCACCCCCAGGCCTCCGGAATAGATAGGCAAACACTCGGCCAGAGCAAATTCTGCCGAAAAATAGGCAACAAGGAATCGATCCATCTCTTGGGCTTCAGGGACGGGGAAGGGGTGACCGGAGACGTACCTTTCCAGCTCTTCATGAACACGGTCCATCTGGGCCAAAAACCCTGCATCCTTTGCAAATTCCTCCAAGCGCTCTTGGCTGATGGCTCCCAGCATATAGACCGGATTTTGCTTCGACGACTCCCAGAGTTCACCGTCCATGCGCCTGAACAGGTTGGCGATGTCATGGTGCCAGCTGAACCATAAATTGTAGGCGAGCTTCTCCAGAGGCTTTAACCTGGGAGGGAGGCTGGCAAGGATGTTGTACTTGAAAATGGCTTTCATAGAACTAATTATTTCTAAGTGGCTTTTCTATTATTTGTGGTCAGACAGTCACTTCTCCAGGAACATTCTTGCTCTTCACAATGGTCCGCCCTATCGGTGCCGTAGCACTCGATATTGTTTTCTTTCCTTTGAATGCTCCGGATTATATCCGTCTTTTTCATCCTGTATGTGTTAATACCCATACCTTTGGCCATTTTTTGAATCTCCTGAAATCTCATTCTAGCCTCCTTTATGTTGTGTATGGATTATGAGGCTCCTTCAACTATATCTTGTATCTAAACCACTTTAGACGATAGTATATCACATCTGTCAATTAAAAATTGTAAAAAATGAAACAAGCCTCCATGAAATTCTAACCAATTGATATCATAATAACGAAGTTAGGGGCTTCGCCCCAATTGGAGTATTGGAGTGATGGAGTACTGGAGTGATGGTTTTGCCTGCCCGCCATTGCCAGAGATGCTAGCATACAAACTGCATGCCGTACATGGCGCTGGCAGGCGGGGAGGAATCGAAACAATTTTTTCGGTTTTAACACCCAGTACTCCAGTGCTCCATATAACCCGACGAAAATCGTTTTATTTCATATAGTTACAAGTCTTCCAGAATAGGACGTGCGATTTCATATCCCAGGGCCGAAAAAATTTTAAAATATGGTTTGACCATACTTGCCACAATAGGGTATAGTCCTTGATTATCTATCCAAGCTAGGCAGTAAATCAACTAACAACATAACTCCAACCTTCTGAAAAGATTCCTGCTCCCTCTGATCTAAAGCAATTCTTGATTTGAGAGAAGATAGACAAACCTCAAGCTTTTCCTAGTGTGCTTCTGAACAATACCTAAAGTGATCGGTTCAGGGTTCAGGGTTAACAACCCCTGGCCCAGACCGGGTTGGTGAGCGTGATAGTCTCTCACGAGCGTGTCGCGCCAGAGCAGGCTTTGAACCTATGAACTTTGAACGGTGAACTTTCTTTATTGACGCGTCATCCTTTTGCTAACAGTCAGTTAGAGCTCTTCAACCGGGAACCGTGAACGTTGAACCGCTCAACCTAGGCAATAATCATTGTACTATACGGAGGTCAACCATGCGTATAGCGATCTTGTCTTGGGAATCACTTCATTCGATCGCTGTCGGCGGCGTAGGTGCTCACGTCACCGAGCTTGCGGCTGCCCTTGATCGGAAAGGACATGAAGTGCATGTCTTTACCCGGATAGGACACGGCCAGTCGCACTACGATTGGATCGACGGAGTCCATTATCACCGTTGCGCCTTTCAGTTGAATTATAATTTCATAGCAGAAATCGACGATATGTGCCGGTCTTTTGTCCATCATGTCTTTCAGACCGAAGACTTCGTTGGCCCCTTCGATGTAATCCATGCGCATGATTGGCTGGCCGCAAATGCCATGATCTGGATCAAACAAGGACGCGGGCGAAAAGGAATCCTCACCATTCACTCCACCGAATATGGCCGTTGCGGAAACAATTTTTACGGTGGCAGTTCTGCCGGCATCCGCGAGATTGAGCGGGCAGGGACCTACTGTGCAGATAGAGTGATAGCGGTGTCTCAAGCTCTTCGAAATGAGATCATGTGGATGTATGAACTCCCTGACTGGAAGGTTTCCGTCGCCTACAATGCGGTCAATCTGCATCATTTCGACGGCTGGCTTTCCCCGGATGGGGTCAAAGGGCGTTACGGAATTGGTTCCATGGATCCGATGGTCCTTTTTTGTGGTCGCATGGTTTATCAAAAGGCCCCCGATCTATTGATCGAGGCCATCCCCTACATACTTGGATATTATCCTCACGCCAAGTTCGTATTCGCAGGTGATGGCGAGATGAAACCTCATGTTGAATGTCGAGCGCACGATCTTGGTGTGTCACACGCGACCCGGTTTGTCGGTTTCAAAACGGGCGGGGAATTGATTGATCTTTATAAAGCTTGCGATGCCGTCTGCGTGCCGAGCCGGAACGAACCTTTCGGCATCGTTGTCCTTGAAGCTTGGAGCGCCGGCAAGCCCGTGATCGCCACAAAGAACGGCGGTCCCAATGAGTATGTGTGGCATGAGGTGAATGGGCTGAAAATACATCCCCACCCGGAATCTATTGCCTGGGGACTGGGCACGCTCTTCACAGACTTTGAATGGTCTCGATGGATGGGACGCAACGGGAGAACCGCCGTTGAAACGGTTTTCAACTGGGATACGGTTGGGGATCAGGTGCTTTCTGTGTATCATCAGTAAGTGTTCACGGCTTCGCATCGTTCGCTTAATAAATTCGTACTTAGGTTAATTCTTATATGGACCTAAATCTTTATCCCGAAACTTCAACCAAACGACCGGTAGTCAATCTCGGAAAAGATATTGTCCTGGCTCTCAATCATTGAGAGCCTCTCTTCATCTACCCCAGCGGCTTTAATTTCATTCATCAGCCTGTTTAATCGCAAAAGGTGGGTCCTCGTTCTTCGGGTCGCATATTCTGCCATCGCGCCCCTGTTCAGCATGAAGGCCCAGTCACTCGCCTGTGCCAGCAGCACCTCCCTTGCCGCCTGCTTAAGCGCCCTCAGCGTCAGGCCTTCAGCCTGAGGATGACTTCTTGCCAACCTTTCCATAAACAGTGCCCCTTGGTGAAGATGCCGATAGATCCAGTGGTTGCTCCCATTGAGCCATGTTTTGTGGAAGCCCTTGTATCCCCAACTGGAAGTGGAAGGTGTTGAAACCTGATTGACCGGATACTCCTCCAGATATTCGGAAAGCGTAGTGAGCCGAATCGTTTTTTGCTCGCGGGCAATCTTACGGATCAAGTTATTGAGCCAGATCGGGCCTTCGAACCACCAGTGGCCAAAGAGTTCAGCATCATAGGGCGCTACAATGATCGGCTTGCGATTCATGACCGAAGTTAGATATTCAATCTGCTTTTCTTTGTTGAACATGAAGTTCCCGGCGTGGAGTTCGGCTTTTCTCTCTGCCCACTCGGGAACATAGACTTCTTTATGATCGGTCTTGCCGGTAATGCGGAAATACTTGAAGCCGGTGTCCACTCGAATGCCGTCCCGATGAATATACGGTTTGATATAATCAAGATTGAGATCGTAGGCAATGTCACGATAAAATTCTCGGTAATCATAGTCCCCGGGATACCCTTCAGTTGAACTCCAGACCTGCTCTGACGATTCTGGATCGCGCCCAAAAGCGGCTACCCCTGATGGGCAATAGATCGGGGCATAGACACCATATCGCGGCCTCGACTCGGCACGGGTAATCCCGTGAGTTTCTAAGGTAGTGTATCGAATGCCATGCTCCCTAAGTAATTCGTCAACTCCACGATAGTAGCCGCATTCCGGCAACCAAAAACCCTTTGGCCTTCGACCGAAAACCTGTTGATAATGCTCGACCCCAACTCGAATCTGGGCTCGAACTGCCGATGTATCGACCGAAAGCAGCGGAAGGTAACCGTGAGTGGCGGCGCTGGCGATGATCTCAACCTTTCCAAGCTCCTGAAAGCGCTTGAAAGCCTCAACTAAGTTCCGATCATAGCGATTAAGGAATGCGTCGCGTACCTGGAGAAGGCGCTTGTGGTACATCTGAGCCAGGGCATTAAATTCGGGGGGCGACTTGGTTCGTTTAACCTCTTTCTTACCCAGCTCTATCAGCCGTTCAAGCCTATTCAAATAACGGGACTGCAAGAACGGATCAACGAGCATCCAGGCAAGAGTGGGGGAGATCGATAAGGTCAAACGAAAATCAACCCCGTCTTCTACGAGCCCGTCTAGCACAAGAAGTAGAGGGATGTATGTCTCGGTGATGGCTTCGTAGAGCCAGTTTTCTTCGAGTGAGTCCTCGTGTTCGGGGTGTCTCACGAAGGGAAGGTGTGCGTGAAGGACTATCGCCAGGTAACCTTTTTCCATTTTCAAACCCGGTTAATTGAAGAAAAGTGCCTAAAGTGAGCTAAAGTGCCTAAAGTTAAGGAATGCGCGTTCAGCGCAACCTGTTTTTAGATAGACCACGCCTGCAGACTTCGCCAAAGTAGCCTTGGCTACGACGGCTGAAAAGGCGTGCACATTAACTTTAGCTCACTTTAGCTCACTTTAGCTCACTTTAGGCACTTTAGTTCACTTGTTGTTGAACATAGCACGAAATTTTCTGCCAGAAAAAACACGAATTTCAGAACTAAGGAACTAACATGATCATTTTGACGATACGCCAAAGGTGAACCTTTTCTCGCTTATTTCCGTAAGATCAGTGGCGTTCCCTTTTTCATGATCCGATAGTATAGGACTTTTCTTTTTCAAGCGGCGCGGCCGCGATGTATAAAATCCCCGCCTGCCAACGCCCCGTACGGCATGTAGCTTACACGCTAGCGTGCCTGGCAATGGCGGGCAGGGCGAAGCGATTTTATGAGGCTGTACGTCAATCGGCGCAGGGACGGCTTCGAAGAGATCGTAATCGCCCGCAACGAGCATATAGTGTTCGTCCGATTTGGGCGCAGGCCGGGCACGAGGTGTCTCGGCAATGTTTGAGCGAGCTATTGGATAGAATTGGCTGTCTTCGGTTTTAAACCCCAATTCAACAAAGTATGATTTGTCGGGGCTCCAGAGATGGACGTATCGGTTTTTGGCCTTAAGATCGATATGCACGTCGAAAGAACTATGGGCATTCGTTCCGTCAAAAATGATGTTGGTGATGTCATAGCATCTCAAAATGGCCTGTGATCCTCCATATTCGTCACCGAGTTGATGTTTCGCTTTCTCAAGTTCGACAGAGGTAACCTCCCAATAGACGTGGACCAAGTATGGCTCAACAGGAAGCAAAACGGCTCTGGTTTCACCGTATGAGTCAGGTAAGTCGCCGGGCTCCGACCTGAGTTCCCGCGGACTCTCAAGAGTTTCAAAGCTTGATTCTTCCATGCGGTTCAATCTTCCAGAGCGGAATCTCTTGAAGTGATCAAGACGATGCCTTGTCCCGGCCGGAGATTGTATGAAAATGGCGTCGGGATATAGTCCATCGGGTATTCTGGGGAGACATCAGCCAATGGGGTACCTGCCTGAACGAATTCTTTCAGGCTTTCGGCGTAAAAATGTTGTTCGTTGTGAATGTCCTTATTCAAAATAATGAGACCCTCGTCTTGAGTATTGATGGATGCTTTCCACATGAGCAGAACATTCGGATTGTAGTGGTATAGTATCTCTGTCAGAGCCTCTTCCTGAAAAATCGCGTGCTCCGCCTTAATCTTGTTGACCTTTGTGATGAAAGAGGTCAGATCAACGTCTGTTTCTTCCCAATCTTCCGGTCTGGTTTTCACCACATGGAGCTTCTTGCGAAAGCCAAACTCGAATCCTATGGGCATCATGACGCCTGCTGAAAACAGGGCGGCAAATAGATAGCGTTGTTTAAGTCCTTCTATGTTGCCGTTGAGTTCCTCGCAGAGTCTCGCCGTATCGTGGCTTTCGGGGAAGCTTACAGAAGGGGCAATGTCTCGCGTCAGAACATATTGCTCCATCAGCCAGTAGCTGTAGAAATCCCACCATTTGGAACTGTTGAATATGTAATCAAAACCAGCCCTGGCGGTCTTCCTAGTCTGGTCCGCGGGACATCCGAGCGTTTCTCCAAAAAAGAGCACATCGGGATACATTCTCTTTGTTTCACTAATGAGTCTTCTCCACAGGCTTTGCGGAATCTGATAGGCCGCATCACAGCGAAAGCCCTTGAAGCCCAATTCTATCAAGAACTTCACTATATCGAGAAAAAATTGAAACAGCCCCTCTTTATCCTTTGTATTTTTGTGATCGAACTTTGCCAGATCCCTCCAGACCACCTTTTTCCCGTTTTCGTCACAGAACGGATGAGCAACACGCCCTTTGGCCTCCCATGAAAACCACTCAGGGTGCAACCGAAGCAGATCCGAATCCACAGAACAGTGGTTGATTACCAAATCCACCATCATCTTGAGACCCATTTTTTCTGCGGTCTTAATCATCTCTTTTGCTTGTTCCTGAGGTCTTTTTTTGCTTTTTCGGTCAATTAGGAGCGGATTGAAATCGTAATAATCCGCTGTTGAGTAAAGGCTGCCCGAAGCGCCGGGACGCTGGATCGGATTGACAAAAACCCAATTGAAGCCCATTTCAGATGCCCTCAACAAATGCATTTTCCAGTCCGCGAACTTCCCGGCTAATAGAGGAAATAAATTATAGATCATCATCTTTTCCGGTTGTTTCATGGTTTTCTCCTTTCGGCATCCTTCATTTTTGCCATAAAGTAGTTTACACCTATTGACCAGTGTTCAGGTTTCAGTGTTCAGGTTTCAGGTCTTGCTTTTTCAGTTTCTGACACCTGACACCTGGTGCCTGGTTTCAGTGTTCAGGTTTCAGACCCGCCTGCCAACGCCTGCGTCACAGCGAGGTTACAATGCCCGCATACACGGCAATGGCGGG